>JAICQC010000578.1 GCA_025938055.1 Anaerolineales bacterium
GAATCATCCGATCCAACAGGACATCCTTTCTTCGTTCGCCGCGATGAGTCAGCTGCCGGTGAATGAAATAAAACTCGGCACCGATGGCTGTTCCGCGCCGAACTTTGCCATCCCGCTGTATCATGCGGCGCTGGCGATGGCACGTCTTTGTGACCCGCGCGAGCTTTCTTCGGAGCGCGCCTCTGCCTGCCGAAAAATTACCTTTGCCATGACGTCCCATCCCGAAATGGTCAGTGCTTATGGAGAGTTCGATGAACAGCTGATGAAGGTCGCGGACGGGAAAATCGTCTGCAAGCGCGGCGCGGAGGGATATCAGATCGTTGGGTTGCTTCCGGGCGTTTTGCATTCGGAAGCGCCGGGTGTAGGGATCGCTCTCAAAGTGAGCGACGGTGATCCTTCCCGGACCGACCCCGACCTGACGCATAGCAACCGAGTCCGCCCGGCGGTGACGCTCGAAGTCCTGCGCCAGCTGGGAATCCTCACCTCGGAACAGGGGCAGGCTCTGGCTGCGTTCGGACCGGAAACGTCCATCAAAAATCATCGGGGTATTGTCACCGGTCAATCGCGCCCCATATTTAAGCTTTCACACGTTAATCAGAATTAAAATATGGATGTTACAATGAAAACCCGAAGAATTCCGTTCCAAGGAGAGTGAATTCATGGCTTCCGCTGGGGACCGCATTCTGCTTATTGAAGACGATCCTGAAATCAGCGATTTGATTGCGCGCCAGGCGCTTATCCCTGTGGGTTATTATGTGGATGTAGTGGCGGATTCCAGTGCCGCTATCAATCAGGCGCTTCTGACTCCCCCTGATCTGATCATTGCAGACTTAAATCTGTCTGGCTTGAGTGCAAAGGACCTGCTTGTCGCTTTTGCTGCGCAGGGCATAAACACACCTCTGCTGGTGGTTGCTAGTAAAGGGCAGGAGCAGGATATCATCCAGGCGTTCCGTCTTGGTGCCGCGGATTACCTGCTTTGGCCGGCGCGAGATGCCGAAGTGCTTGCCGCCGTGGAGCGGGTGTTAAGCCGTGTCCACGAGACGCGCGACCGCCAGCGACTGGATTCAAGATTGCATGAGATAAACCAGCAGCTCCAGCGCAGGGACCGGGAGTTGGCGGCTCTCCTGAACATCGGCAAGGCGGTTGTTTCGATCCCGGACCACCGCGTTTTGTTCCAGAAAATTATAGAAAGTCTGATCCCTATCTCGGAGGCGAAGATTGCCTGGCTGCTCATCCGAGACGAGGAGAAGAAACAATTTTTGCTTGTCGCGCAGCAAGGCCTTCCCAAGGTTTGGGCAAAGAAAATAAATATGCCGCTGGACGATGGGATCAGCGGGCTGGTGGCTCTTTCCGGGGAGACGTTATCCATTTCAGGTGAACCCTTGTTACGGTTTCGCGTTGCGAATTTAGGGAGGTCGGCATGTGTGGTTCCGATCAAAATTCAAAAGGAGGTCATTGGTACGCTGGTGGTCCTCCGGCAGGATGCGCGCCCGTTTGAAAAGAGGGAACAGACAATCCTTGAAGCCATCGCGGATTACATTTCCATTTCTCTGTTGAACGCTCGCTTGTTCCGGGCGCTGAATGCGTTGTCGCAGACTGCCAAAGAAGAGTAAAAGCAGCAGAATACCGCTTCACCGCCAGAGATTTGCCTAGAGGGACTGTTCGCCTTACAGAATCTCAACGAAAATCCCGCCTCCGTAAAAAAGAAGTAAAATTCCTCTGACGCGAACTATGCCGAAACCTGATTTAATCCTGCTGGCGTTGGAAGAATCTTCCATTTTGTATTTGATGGACCGTGTCCTGCGGGCTGTGAAGTATGAAACTGCCATTGCGAATGACGTGGAGTCATTGGGGAAAATATTGAAAGAAGCGACGCCTTCGCTGTTGTTGATCGGGGAGAAATTCGATGGGCATGAAGGCTTGCGAATTGCCAGAGAACTGCAGGAACGTTTTCCAACGCTGCCTTTCCTTTTCTATATCGAGAAGCTCCGACCCGAGTTGATTCGAGGACTTTTCCAGCTGGGCCTGAGCGGGTATCTGGCTCCTCCTCTAAAGACAGAGGACATTGTAGAGGCGGTAGAGACTGGTCTGCGGAACGCGCACCGTGTTGGGGATTGGCTTCGTAGAGAGGTCAAACGTACCACCGCCTCTTTGCAAAAGCGCGCCCAAATCTCAGAAGCTGAACGTACACGGTTGGAGACGGTATTCAACAACATTCATGATAGTGTGATGATTCTCAACCAGGATA
>JAICQC010000184.1 GCA_025938055.1 Anaerolineales bacterium
TAGTAGTTGCCTACTTATTCGAGAAAGAGCCGCGTCCACTCAAGCTGCGCAAGCTGTGGATATTTTTCGGTGCCTGTGCGGTGTCACTTCTGTTGACAATCATTTTTTATTCCCCCGTGATTATTTTTGGCAGCGGGCTTTCCTCCATCATCGGCAACGAGATCGTGAGATCGCTGAGTTGGTCCACCTTTCTCGAAAATCTAGACCCGCGTATCATCAAGGCTTGGAACAAGTGGATGATCGGCATCGGTCCCACCGTCGAATATCTGTTTTTGGGTGGTTTTTTGGTGTCAGTATTTTTGTATCGAAAGGTTTCCAATCAAAAACTTCCGTTACAGGTCTTTTTGATAGTAGCTGTCGCGGTCCTGGTATTGCTGCAACGTGTATCTCCTCTGCCCAGGATATGGATATATCTGGAGGCGTTCTATTTGATGTTTGCCGCTGCCGGATTGATCTGGCTGGCAGCTCTGCCCCTCCGCATGCTCGTCGGACCGGCTCATAGCGAACGGATTCTGGCAGTTGCCATCCCGCTTGTCTTCCTTGGCGTTTTCTCAACCCTGCTTGTTGCCCGTGCCCAACACCCGGTCTATTTGGACCGCGACCTGCTCCCGGAGGCATACGCAGCCAAGTACCTGGCGGACCATCTTAAGCCGGAAGATACGATCGTCGCTACGGGACCTGTAGACATCCAGGCAGCATACTATCTCAGCCTCCACGGGATTTCATTCGACCGATTCTACAAAAGGGATCACCCTGTCGACATCCAGAACGCACTTGTCATGCTGCGAAAAAACTCAAATCACAAAACGCCCGAGAGTGTGGTGAGTTTTTTCAAGCTGGAAGACGCCCTGGACCTGAGCGACGCTGAACTGGTCTTTGAGTATGCGAACGTGCAAATCTATTCCGTCCCTGCCAAATAGGTGTGCTGAGCGCCGCAGAAAGCGAAACCCGTTTTCGATTAGAATCCCATTGTGTCCAATCGATTAATAGGTGTCTCTTTTTTTGTCCTGATACTCATTACCACCAGTTGTGGCTACAACCTTCAAACGGAAGTTGTACTCAGCACTACGCCTTTCACTATAACTTCGATGTTGCCAGTGGGCATAACACCTGCCGCTTCGGAGACTCCGTTTCCGCCTCCCGCGCAGCCGACAGTTGCTCCCGTTGACGGCGTCACATCCACCCAGGTCAACGTGCGCGCCGAACCCTCGACGACCAGTGATGTGGTGGGAATCATCCCGGCGGAGATGAGGGTGGAGATTACAGGCAAGGACCCCAGTGAAAACTGGTGGCAGATCAATTACCCCCAGGGGGTTGATGGGAAAGGCTGGGTCACCGCACAATATGTCACAACGGCAAACGCGGCGGAAGTCCCGACCATTGGAGGCGGTGAGGCAGATCCAAATGCAGGGAATGTCGCCATCATCCAGCAGCAGCTCAACGTCCGCAGCGGTCCGGGCACAGATTTCAATTCGCTTGGGACGCTGAACCCCCAGGATGTCGCCAGTCTCACTGGCAAAGACCCAAACGGCGCCTGGCTGCAGATCGAGTTCGCGGCGGGACCGGAAGGCAAGGGCTGGGTCAATGCGGCATTCGTGCAGGCGCAGGGCGTGGAAAACCTGCCTATCATCGCCGAATCAGGCGCGGTGATCGGGACTGGAACTCCGACCGACATCCCGTCAACTCCAACGGCGACGGTCGTGCCCGCCCCTGAGGACAACGATTCGGCAAGCCAGCCTCTCATCAGCGTGACATTCGACACTGGCAGCACCCGCTCATTTATATACAACGGGGATGTATCCGCGCCGGACGGAGATGGAGAAGACTGGATTCAATTCACTCCGTTAAGCGAACGCATCCTCCTGGAGATTTCCTGCCAGGGCGGTGAAGTGCAAATCGAACTCATTCAGGGCAGCCAGACGTTTGAACAACTCGCCTGTGCAACCCAGCAGATTATCTCTGTCCAACCTGCTCAGCCAGTGCGGGTGCACGTTCAGGCGCTGGCTGGAGAACTTCTGAGCTACTCATCCTACACACTAAAGGTCACAACCATTCCATGAAAAGTTTTGACAATGAAGATATTCGTCACCGGCCCGACGTGATTCTGCGCAAACTGCACGTCGGCATGCTGTACGGCATGGCAGTCGGGCTGTCGTTTGCCGCCGCCACCTGGGGGATCGATGGCTTCCTGCTTAGCCAGGCAGACGCCTTATTTCCGTGGCTGAAATTCATCATTGGGGCTGTGATTTGCATGAGCGCCGGAGGTATCGTAGGCTGGCTTGTCGCCCGCTATGAAAAAGGACTTCTGGGTCTACTCTTATATCTGGCGCTCGGACTGGTGTTCTCCTGGCTCATCGTATTCCTGCCCTTCCGGATTTTTCCCACGATCGTAGGGTGGCTGAATCCCGAAGCCGGGAGTTTGCTGAACTATAGCTTTTATGAAGGATTCAGTTCGCGGCTTGTGATCGCGATCATCTGGGTCTCATTGTTCGCGGCTCTCGTGGGCGTGTTGCAGCTTCCGCTCGCGGAACCGGCCGCGTTTGCTGTATCCTTTTTCGGCAAGGTTGCCCCTCTGCTGGTGTGTTCTGTGGTTATGTTTATCAACGGGGTGATTGTCGATACCTTAAACAATGAACCATTACGTACAGCAGTCCTTAACATGAACAATACGATTCAATTCTCGGTGGAGCACCAGGGCCAGGAGGTGGATCGTGAAGTGGCAGGCACCATGCGCATGTCATCGCTCCGCGCTGTGCAAGACGTGATCAGCCAACCCCGCAAGTTGATCGTGGGGAGCTATGACCAATTCCTTGACCAGATTCATGTACTCATCCGCTTCGGAAACACCTGGGTGGATTGTGTGGTGGTCTACAACCAGCCCAGCTTTTGCGAATATGTCGCAGCTGAGTCACCTTAAGGTTTCATTGCAAACATCTATATGACTTGTGCCCGTTTGTACAAAATTTCCTTTTATGGTAGAGTTAATGCAGAATTTCACATTAACAAGGGCACACCAGCATGAACGCGAACAAGATCCCAGATATTATTATTGGCCGTCTGCCGGTTTATTTACGCGCGCTACAGCAATTGTCCGAAAAGGGCATTCTCACTACCTCCTCCCAGGAGTTGGGGGAGATCATTGGCATTTCTGCGGCACAGATCCGCAAGGATATTTCTCAGTTCGGCGAATTTGGTAAGCAGGGCACTGGATATTCGATACCATTTCTGATCGAACGTCTGCGCGACATCCTGAAAGTGGACCGCGCCTGGGATGTGATCATCGTGGGTATGGGTGACATTGGGCACGCCCTCGCTCACTATAACGGCTTTGCCAATCGTGGCTTCCGCATCAGCATGGTGTTCGACAATGATCCGCAAAAGATCGGGCAAAAAGTGGGCGAGTATGAGGTCTTTGATGTCGCCACCCTCCCCGAGAGAGTACAGCAGAACAAGATCAAGATCGCCATGCTCACCGTTCCCGCGGCTTCGGCGCAGGAATTGGCTGACCACCTGGTAAAAGCTGGGATCAAGGCAATCCTGAATTACGCGCCTATCAGCTTGAACGTCCCTCGTAATGTTCATGTGCAATATATCGACCCTGTAACCCATCTGCAGCGCATGACCTATTACCTTGACTGATCTTTTTTTGGAATTGAAAAGTGTCCGGTTTACGGACGCTTTTTTGTTGCATTACACCTGCGGCAGACTGCGCCTCAAAATGTTGTACATAGGGAGAGCTTTGACGGCGCCTTCCACAACACAGGTGGAGGGGTTATCCACAAGATAGGCGGGAATACCCAGCGATTTCGTGAGCAGTTTATCAACACCACGCAACAATGCCCCACCCCCACATAAAGCCACGCCACGATCGATAATATCTGCTACCAGCTCTGGTGGAGTCTTCTCCAGCACGCGACGCCCCGTTTCCACGATTTGCTTGAGAGGATCCTGTAGCGCTTCGACGATTTCGCCTGTGGTCAGAGTGACCGGGCGTGGCAGACCTGTGACCTGGTCCTGCCCCTGCACTTCCATGAGGTTTTCCGAATCCTGTGGAACCGCGGCTCCGATGCGAACCTTGAGTTGTTCCGCCGTTACCTGCCCGATCACGATCCCATACTTGCGGCGTACATAGTTGACGATGGCTTCATCCAGGTCCATCCCACCGGCGCGCAGTGTTTCCGCCGAAACAATTCCATACATTGCCATGACTGCCGCTTCTGTGCACCCACCCCCAAGGCAGATCACCATATTTCCTGAAGGCGAGTTGATAGGCAGGTCCACCCCAAGGGCAGCAGCCAGAGGCTGCTGGATCAAATACGCCTCGCGGCTGCCCGCCTCCAGTACCGCCTCATAGACGGCGCGGCGCTCGACGCTGGTCACCCCGTAGGGGACGGAGATCATGACACGTGGACGGAAGATGCGTAGTGACCCACTTACACGCTGGAGCAGATATGATAGCAGCGTTTCTGTGATCTCGTAATCGGCAATCACTCCGTTCTTGAGGGGTCTCGCCACCTCGATGCTCTCAGGGACGCGACCATACATATCCCGAGCTTCCTGCCCCACAGCTACCATCTTTTGGTCGGCAACTTCAATTGCAACGATGGTCGGCTCTTCGGAAAGGACTTGTGTGCTATCGGCGATACGGGTGAACATGGTGCCCAGGTCGATGCCCAGGTCTCTCTTAAACATTGCCACGGTGCCTACAATTCTTAGAAATGGCTTCTATGCTTGGAAATACAACCAGCTACATGTCCCTGAAAAATGGCTGCATCTTGAGAAACGATCTCACATCGAATGGTCAAAGAAAGTTCTCCAGTGACACGCGTCGGGGCTGCTAATGGGCTTAAATCCGTCAACTATGCCTCCACGCGAATTTTCGCATTATGTAAATAACCCGGATAAGGTATTTATCCGGGCAACTATATCTTATTCCATTGCACCACTTCGTGAGGAGCAGCACAATCGAACCAATGATACCTGAAAGAACTCTCATTGTCTAGTTATAAATAATTTCTTACCCATGAAAAGCACAGCGCAGGTTTTTAGCAAGCTCTGACCAACCTTTGCAAGGCTCTTAAACACGAAAACCCTTGTCAAGCGTGGCGTATAGCGTATACTAGCGACGAAATTTTGCTCACACAAGGAGAGAAAAATGCTTTCTCGCGGAGAAGATAAGCCCCCCGGTCCTCGCCAAAAAAGATATTGGAAAATTGCCGTCCTTGCCAATATAAAGGATGACTCCCTTCCCAAGCCTGAAGGCGTCCCCCCGGATGCCTTCGCCGACTTTGACCACATCGAGACGGTTGACTCGATTCGTGCCGCGCTCGAGACGGACGGTCATCAAACTGTTTTTGTCCCGGCTGATGCAAACCTGCCCTACGCCCTGCGCGACGAAAGACCTGATATCTGCTTCAATATCGCGGAAGGGATTAGAGGTGATGCACGCGAAGCTCAGATCCCTGCCCTGTTGGAATTATTGCAGGTGCCCTACACGGGCTCACGCGTGCTGACGAATGGCATCTCGCTGGATAAAACATTGACCAAGCGCATCTGGCGTGACCGGCGCCTGCCGGTGGCTCCATTTCAAGAGTTCAATGCAGGCGACGAGCCCCTGCGCACAGACCTGGAGTTTCCACTCTTCGTAAAGCCAGCCCGCGAGGGAACGGGCATGGGTGTGGACATGAACGCAATTGTCAACAATGAAAAGGAACTGCGTGAGCGAGCACAGTACATCATTAACACCTACCAGCAGCCGGCGCTCGTCGAGACATTTTTACCGGGCCGCGAGTTCACGGTCGGTATTCTGGGGCGTTCAGACGCCAAGCTATATTCCCGTCATCCTGAGTGGTACGAAAAAGATGGCTTCCACCGCTTCCCGATCCTTGAGCTGGACATGACTCGATCTGTTACGCCTATGGTCTATAGTCAGGCTGCTAAATCCAAGGACGTGGGTGAGGAAGGCGCACCAGGGTACTTCTGTCCTGCGGATATTGAACCTGAACTCGAGAAGAAGTTGAAACATCTCGCACTACGCGCTCACCTGATCCTAAACGCGCTGGATGTCTCGCGCACCGACATTCGCCTTGATGCGGGAGGAAACCCACGCCTGATCGAGATCAACACCCTGCCAGGCTTGACCCCCGATTACAGCGACCTGTGCCTGCAAAGTCAGGCAGAAGGAATTCGTTACGAAGATCTCATCCTCGAGATTCTCTACCTGGGAGCATCTCGCTGGGGGATGGTGGAGCCGCGTGATATCAATTTTGACAATCATAGGAAAAATAGATAGCGGTAGATCGTTAATGCAAAAACACGGAGGCAGCCTGTGAAAAGCCTCCGTGTTTGAGATGGCATTGCTCACTGTATGCTAAATATGAATCAGCCCTCAGATTTCGCCATTTTGGTCTTGAGCCATTTCAAGCGGAATGTCTCTTCACGTTCCCGCTCTTCCAGCGAGCTGACAATGAACGCAATCATATCCTGATATTGCGGTATAAAAATGTGCTGCAGCGCGTTTACACGGCGCTGTGTTTTGCGTAATTCGTTCGCGAGCCGCCAGACCGTGGCGGTGAGCATGGCTAGCTGCGGGATGCGCAGCAAAACGTCGCGGAACGCGGTGCTGGCTTCATCCAGAACCGCGGCAGTGTCGCCTGGACTATACAGCAACTTTGGCGGCTCGCCGCTGGCAGTGATCTGAGGGATTGCCACACCCATGATGCCGCGCAACTTAAGGTGAACGTCAACGGTTTTATTTACGGCAAGCGCTGCCCATTCCACATGATCACTGCCCATGACCAGGCGTGCCTTTTCCATGGCATCGTAGGCGTTCTTAAGCAGTGCCCATACCTCCTTTTGGACCGCGTCGGCTTCCTTCGCGACGCGGACCAGCTCCCCCGTTAATGCCTCGCGCTTGCGGTCCAGGATCTCGTACCCTTCCTTCGCAAAGCGAAGTTCCTTCTTGAGGCGGATCAGGTTTGTACGGGTAGGAGCAACATTAATTTGCGGCATCTTCGCCCTTGTAATATTTTTCGATCTCATCCAGGGTTACGCGAGTGAGTTCCGTCTTCGGCAGCATGGAAAGTAGTTTCCAGCCGATTTCCAACGTCCTTTCGATTGACCGGTTCTCTGTGAACCCCTGATTGACAAACTCCTGCTCGAACGCGCGACCGAACTTGAGATACTTCTGATCCGTATCGCTTAATTCCTCTTCACCAATCACGGAAGCCAGCGCACGCACATCCTGTGTTCTAGCATACGCTGCGTAAAGCTGCGCACCCCAACGGGGATGATCGTCACGTGTGCGTCCTTTGCCAATGCCATCCTTCATCAGACGGGAAAGACTGGGAAGAACGGTAACTGGCGGATACACACCCGCAAAGGAGAGTTCGCGCCCAAGCACAATCTGTCCTTCGGTGATGTAACCGGTCAGGTCAGGCATCGGGTGCGTGATATCGTCGTTGGGCATCGTCAGGATGGGAATCTGTGTAATCGAGCCCTTGCTTGTCCGGACACGACCCGTGCGTTCGTACATGGAGGCAAGATCACTATATAAATACCCGGGATACCCTTTACGGCTCGGAACCTCACCGCGGATATTTGAGATCTGCCGCAGGGCTTCGCCGTAATTGGTCATGTCGGTGAGCACGACCAGCACGTGCATCTCGCGCTCGTAGGCGAGATACTCAGCCAGGGTCAATGCAGCCCGCGGGGTCACGATACGCTCGACCGGAGGATCGTCCGCCAGGTTCAGGAACATTGCCACCCGGGTCAACGCTCCACTTTCCGTGAAGGAACGCCGGAAGTAATCGGCAACATCATTTTTCACACCCATTGCTGCAAACACAATGGAGAACTGCTCAGCTTCGGCATCGGATCCCTCTCCCGCCACTCTCCCGAGGGTAGCTTGACGCACGATTTGCGCTGCGAGCTGGTCATGTGGCATGCCGGCGCCAGAGAAGATGGGAAGTTTCTGCCCGCGCAGGAGGGTATTCAACCCATCAATGGTCGAAATCCCAGTCTGGATGTAATCGCGCGGGTAGATGCGCGCCGTCGGGTTGATAGGTTGGCCGTTCACATCTGCATAACGATCTGTGAGGGGCTGTGGGCCGCCGTCAATCGGATTGCCCAGACCATCGAAGACGCGCCCCAGCATTTCCTCGGCAACCGGCATTTGCAGAGTTTCACCGAGAAAACGGATACGGGTGCCATCAATGGACAAGCCAGTCGAACCCGCGAACACCTGTATGACCGCTGTTCCCTCTCCGACTTCAAGGACACGTCCACGTCGAAGCTGGCCTCTCGAATCGCGGATCTCCACGACCTCATCGTAACTAACGTTGGTCGCACCTTCCACGATCAGGATTGGACCTTCCACGCGTCCAACACCCACGACCTCCTGTCCGCCAAGTACGGTTAGTTCACTCATCTATACTCCGCATCTAATTGACTCATTTGTTCGTCAATTGCTTTTTCAATATCATCGAATTTATTCAATTCATCATTGGGAACATTCGATTTCATACGGATCAACGTGTCCACCACCGGCAAATCATGGATCAGGGAAATTGGCGCGCCTCGTTTAATGATGCTCATGCCTCGCTCATGGAAGTAAAGAACGAGTTCCAGCATCCGAATCTGCTTCTCGATCGGTGAATAGGCATCCACAGGATCGGTGGCGTTCTGCTGCAGAATGCCTTCGCGTATCAGACGGGATGTCTCAAGAACCATGCGTTCGGCATACGGTAGAGCATCTGGACCCACAAGTTTGACGATTTGCGACAAGCGGTTTTCTTCACTCAACAA
>JAICQC010000593.1 GCA_025938055.1 Anaerolineales bacterium
ATGTGGGTAATATCTCTGCCCTCGAAGAAGATCGTGCCCTCCGTCGCCTCTTCGAGTCCCATCAACGTCAGCGAGAGTGTGGACTTGCCACACCCGCTTTCCCCGACCAGCGCGATCACTTCGCCGCGCTGTAGCTGCAGATCCACATCATCCACGGCATGCACAATTTCCTCGCGCCGCGAGAACAAGCTGGGCTTACCCACCTGGAAGTATTTCTTCAGATTCCTGACTTCAAGAATAATATCTTCAGACATGAAACTCCGAACTTAGGTGACGATCACCGCTTCTATTTCTCCACCAGGTGACAGCTCAC
Organism: Anaerolineales bacterium; assembly: GCA_025938055.1. Next base: position 314 of record JAICQC010000593.1, read on the forward strand.
AAGATGATCGCCGCCATTCAAGGCATGCAGCAACGGCATTTCATGTGTGCATCTCTCGACCGCCAGCGGACAGCGTGGGGCAAACCGGCAGCCTGGCGGCAAAGCATCCAATTTCGGAGGATAGCCAGGGATGGATGTCAGCCGCTTTTCAGATTGCGAAAGGTCCGGGAACGCTTTGATCAATTCCTGGGTGTAGGGATGGCGCGGCGCGTTATAGATGGTGTCCACGTCCGCGTATTCCGCGGTCACGCCACCGTACATAACGAGCACCGTGTCGCACATCTCTGCTACGACGCCCAAGTCGTGTGTTACAAAGATCACTGCAAGACCGAGCTTTTTACGCAGTTCATCGAGCAGTTCCAAAATCTGCGCCTGGATCATCACATCCAGCGCTGTCGTCGGTTCATCCGCGATCACCACCTGCGGGTTGCAGGAAAGCGCCATGGCGATCATGGCGCGCTGCCTCATCCCGCCGGAGTACTGATGTGGAAAATGGTCCTTATGCTCCGCGGAGATTCCCACCAGTTCGAGCAATTCGCGAACACGTGAATCCAAAACTCCCGGCGGCATCTCAGGCATGTGTTTGGTGATCGCTTCCGCGATCTGGTCACCTACAGTTCGTACGGGATTGAGCGCGTTCATCGCGCCCTGGAAGATGACCGATATCCCACTCCAGCGCACATCTGCCATATCCGCTTCGCTCAACGTGGCAAGATCCTGTCCACGGAAATATACGTGCCCATTCGAGATCTGACCCGCTGCGGGAAGTAAACGCATCAACGCCATGACGAGAGTCGTTTTGCCGCAGCCACTCTCACCGACCAGCCCAAGCAGTTCCCCTTCATGTAATTGAAAACTTACATTATGGACCGCTTTCGCTACTGTGTCATCACCGACATAATCGACGGAGAGATTCTGAACGTCCAGCAGGACCGGAGCAGACGTTTTTACTCTCCTCGTTGCAGACTGGAATTCCGTGCCGCTCTGGACCGTCTGCCTGCCCGGCATGAGATGATGTGACTCGAGCCTCGGGTTCAGCACCTGCTCGAGTCCATGCCCGAGGAGAGTCAGGGCGAGGACGACCCAAACGATCCCAAAACCCGGTGCGACCAGCGCCCACCATGCACCGGCACTCATCGCGCCGCGCCCAAAGGCAAAGTTGAGCATCTGCCCCCAGGAGATCGCCGTGGGGTCCCCCAGCCCCAAAAACGAAAGCGTCGATTCGTTTAAGATCGCCAGGGAGATGACCAGGATCGCGTTGACAACCAGCAGCGGCATCACCAATGGCAGAATATGGTTGACAATGATATGCCGGTTCCCAGCACCGATGGCGCGCGCCCGCAGGACGAATTTTCGATTCCGTACGGCAAGTGTCTGCGAACGGACGACGCGTGCCGTTGTCGTCCAGCCGAGCAAGCCGATCACGAAGATGATATTCAACAGGCTGGGCCCTGTCAGCGCGACGATCACTACGATCAGTGGCAGATCGGGGATGACAAGCATGGTATCGGTGAAACGCATCAGGGAGTTTTCGATCTTGCCCCCGTAGAACCCCGCCACAATCCCGATCACGCCGCCAATAAAAATGGAAATAAAAGCCGCAAAGAATCCGACGGTCAAT
>JAICQC010000236.1 GCA_025938055.1 Anaerolineales bacterium
GTCGCGGAACGACTGAACCAGGTCATGACCGAGCTTCGATACGTGCCCCATGCCGCCGCCCGGAACCTGGCTTCCCGTAAGACTCGTGTGATCGGTCTCTTGCTCAACAACCTCCATAATGACTTCTTTGTTCCACTGTTGAATGGTGTCGAGGCGGTTGTCCGCAAAAAAGAGTATAACTTGATCGTAGCCACCTATCATGCAAATAGCCGTAACGCAATGCCACCACCGATAGGGCCGTATAATACGGATGGATTGCTGGTCTTTTCAGACGGACTGGTCGATGAAGACCTGGCGAACTTGAATGCCAACGGTTTCCCCATGGTCCTGGTCCATCGGACCTCTCCTCCTTCTTTAAATATTCCCAGTGTAACAGTTGAAAATACAGAGATCACTCAGAAATTGGTGGAGCATCTCATACAGGAGCACGGCAAACGCCAGATCTTGTTCCTGCGCGGTCCGGTCAACCAGGAGGATTCGAACCGGCGCGAACAGGGCTATAAGGCGGCCCTGGCATCAACGGGAATTCCTTTTGATGAGAGACTGGTGCTGAATGGTGAATTCGAACGCGACGTCGCCTACGAGGTTTTGAACGATTTTCTTTCAAACGGTAAGCGGGTCGCGTTCGATGCTGTATTTACAGGTGATGACGATGCAGCTATTGGTGCACTGGAAGCACTGCACAAACATGGCTACCGTATTCCCGAAGACGTGGCTGTCATTGGATTTGACGACCTGGGTTTCGCTCCCTTTTTGAATCCGCCCCTGACTACAGTTCGTGCTCCAACAGAGACTGTAGGGAGAATTGCCGCTGAGCGACTGTTTGACCTCCTGGAGAATCAAACCTCGGACGGAGCGGTGGTCCTGCCTACTAAAATCATCATCCGTCGTTCATGTGGTTGTCAAACATGAGTTTCATACACTGCAAAGGAGGTGATCGCCGCACCAAACCTGTCTGATGCCGATGTTTTCGAATCACTAATCCAAAACCTTAAGTAGAGGAGAAAATTCACCATGAAGAAACTTCTGTACGTGCTGTCTCTGTTGATTATCGCCTCCCTGGCCCTAACTGCCTGCGGTGGCGGTCAACAACCTGCAGCGACAGACGAACCCGCAGCAACCGAACCTGCAGCAACCGAAGAACCTGCGGCAACCGAAGAACCCGCGGCAACCGAGGAACCTGCTGCCTCCGGCGACAAAGTTCAGATCCGCTGGTTTGTTGGTCTTGGTACCGGTACTGATCCTGCCCAGCTTCCCGCTCAGGAAAAGGCTGTCGCAGATTTCAATGCCTCCCAGGATGAGATCGAACTTGTTCTCGAAGTAGTACCTTTCGATTCAGCTCGCGACACTCTTGCAACCCAGATCGCTTCCGGCGCTGGTCCCGATATCATCGGTCCGGTGGGCTGGGGCGGCTCGAACGCTTTCTTTGGTCAGTGGCTTGATATGACCCCCTATATCGAGTCGACGGGCTTCGACACCAGCGTTTATGATCAGGCTCTAATCGACTTCTATCAGACTGAAGAAGGCCAGGTTGGTTTGCCTTATCTGGTGTTCCCCGCCGCGATCTACTACGTGCCATCCATGTTTGACGAGGCTGGTCTTGAGTATCCTCCTTCAGCATATGGCGAGCCCTACGTGCTTGACGGTGAAGAAGTCGAATGGAACTGGGACACCCTCACCGAAGTCGCTCGTCGCCTGACTGTTGATGTGAACGGCGCCAACGCCACCGATGAAGGCTTCGATGCCACACAGATGGTCCAGGTCGGTTTCGCCAACCAGTGGCAGACTCATGTTGCTTATCAGGCTAGCTACGTTGCCGGCGCTGCCGATATCGTCTCCGGCGATGCCCCAGGCAGCTACGAATCCGCGATGCCCGATAGCTGGAAGGAAGCCAACCGCTGGGTATACGACGGCATGTGGGGCGAACAGCCCTTCATGGCTACCGGCCCGCTCGCTGGCGCTCCCGAATTTGGCAACGGCAACCTGTTCAACTCCGGCAAAGCCGCCATGGCGATGACGCCGCTCTGGTACACCTGCTGCCTCGATGGCTTCCGCGACGCTGGCTTGGAATTCCAGGCTGGTGTTCTGCCTGTGGGCGCTGATGGCGAGATCCATGGCCGTGTGGATGCCGATACCATTCGTATCTGGAAAGGCACTGCCAACCCTGAAGAAGCCTTCACGGCATTAAGCTACCTTATCGGACCCGAAGGCATTCAGACTCTGGTCATTGGTACGGACGATGTCCCGGCTGCCTACAGCGGTCTGCCCGCCAACCCCGAATACCAGCAGCCATATATTGACGGTTTGCTGGAGCGCTATCCGTTCACCACAGCCGAGACCTGGGAAGTCTTCAATGCGGGTCTCGCCTACCCCGATAACCCCAGCGCCGAGCAGTGGCAGCCCAACTGGAACGAAGCCTGGGCACGCCAGCAGACGTTCTTCGATCTGATCCAGAACACCCCTACCGACCAGCTTGACTTCGACGCCGAATGGCAGAAGATGGTCGATGATTTGAACGCGATTTACGCCAAGTAGTTTGCAGGTATACTTTGGGCGGGTCAACCTTATGGGTCGGCCCGCCCAGACTTCCTCGTAGTAGAGAAAGGAAGACCTATGTTCGAACAATTTTCCAATTTTCGAAGTTCGCTCCAATCCCTGAAGTCTTTTCGAAACATGTCACCGCTGGCACGGAGAGAACTCAAGCAAGGGGTGTGGTTCCTTTCTCCATGGCTTCTCGGATTCCTGATCTTTACCCTCATCCCAATCATTGCGACTCTGTTTTTCACTTTTATTAATCTCAAGATTACGGATGGGATTGCCAGCACGCCCAAATGGGTGGGGTTTGATAACTACGTGTATTTGTGGAATGACAATCAGGCTGGTGTTAATCCATCCACCTGGTTTCGAGGCGGTACACCCGGCGCATTGTGGGTGACCCTGGCATTTGGTCTGATCGCCCTGCCGGTAGGGATTTTCGTCCCTCTAGGGATCGCCGTACTGATGAACAACAAGCACCTGAAAGCACCCATGTTCTTCCGCAGTCTGTTCTACATGCCCTATATTGTCCCATTTGTGGCGGCAGTTTTCCTGTGGGGCGGCATGCTCAACTCACAGACAGGCTGGATTAACCGCTTTCTGGTGGATGTGCTGAACATGTCAAGAGATAGTGTGCCTCAGTGGGCAAATAGTGGGGCAGAGGAATGGGGCTGGATTTATGGGACGTATGTCATTATGGGCATCTGGGGGATAGGCAACGCTATGCTGATCATGCTGGCGGGGCTGCAGGGAGTGCCAACCGAGCTATATGATGCAGCCAAAGTAGACGGCGCAAATGGCTGGCAAACCTTTTGGAAGGTGACCTTCCCGATGATCTCGCCTGTCATTTTTTACAACCTGACACTAAGTATCGTCGGTCTATTCCAATATTTTCTTGTCCCGCTGGTGGTCAACCAGGGCAATGGCCGCCCTGGTGGTTTCACCATGTTTTATAACCTCTATTTATATAGAAACTTCTTTCAATTCCAGAACATGTCCTACGGGGCGACACTAGCCTGGGTGTTATTCGTGATCATCCTGGTAGTGACCATTCTGCTTTTCTGGTCAGCAAAATACTGGGTCTTTTACGCCAGCGAGTCGCGCTGACAAGGAGTAGGTGAAGATGAAACTATCAAGCGTACAAACAAAAGATGGGATCAAAGCCGCATCTGTCACACCTGCACAAAAAGCGAAGTTCAGACTATCCCGTTTGCAGATAAAAAATGGGCTCAACGCCACCTTCGTGACTGTGCTCACCATCGCGATCCTCGTGATTTTCCTGGCTCCTTTTGCGTTCATGATCTTCACTTCCCTCAAAACGCAGGAACAAATCTCCATTGTGGGCGCGCCGATCTGGCCCGCGAAGCCGCCAGTCTATGAACATAACGGGGAAGAGGTAGATGTCTTCCAGGTGCCTGTATCGCAATGCGAGGGCTTTGATCCGAACTCCAATGCCAAAGGGAGCTTTGCCATCGTTAAGAAGGGACAGAAGGAAAGTACTTTTGTCGATCCTGATAACCTGGGCCGCGGCGAATTTTTGTGCACGGTATCGTGGCGCGCACTGGACCGCGGCTGGGAGTTTTCGCCCACCTGGGGCAACTATCAGGAAGTCTGGGAAACGATCGATTACCCGCGTCTGATGTGGAACACAACCTTCTATGCCATCGCGACGACCATCGCCGTGCTGATCTCCTGCACGCTCGTGGCATTTGGCTTCTCCCGTTTCCGCTTCCCAGGCCGCGACCTGCTCTTCATCATCCTGATCTCGACGATTTTCCTGCCAGTCGCAGTGACTGTTATCCCAACATATACCTTCTTCCAGAGGATCGGCTGGGTGGGCACCTGGCTGCCGCTGATTGTCCCGGCTTTCTTCGCCAACGCCTACGATGTCTTCCTGCTGCGCCAGTATTTCATGACCCTGCCGCGCGAGCTCGATGAAGCCGCCATGATCGATGGCGCAAGCCCCTTGAGAATCCTTTGGTCGGTGATCATCCCACAATCCTATCCGGCATTGATGGCAGTGACGGTCTTCCATATCGTATATGCCTGGAATGATTACTTCGGTCCATTGATTTATCTCTCCACCAACCGCGATGCCTGGCCAATTTCCATTGCGCTTTCCACATTCAACGGCATCTATGGGCAGAGACCCCAGTTGATTCAGGCAGGAGCATTGATGGCGCTGATCGCACCGCTGCTGCTGTTTGTGATCGCGCAGCGCTTCTTCGTCCAGGGCATCGTCGTCACCGGAGTCGAAAAATAACATGCTAAAGGTTGCAGTCATTGGTGGCGGCTCGACCTACACTCCAGAACTCGTCAACGGCTTCCTCGCAAGAGTGGATGAATTTCCGCTCGACGAACTCTGGTTGATGGACATTGATGAGGAAAGATTAAAGATTGTCGGTGGCTTTGCAAAGCGCATGGTGGAAGCCAAACGCTCACCCTTCAAGGTAGTTCTTTCAACAAATCAAAGAGAATCCATACAGGATGCGGACTATGTGACCACGCAATTGCGCGTCGGTCACATGGAAGCGCGTCGCCGCGACGAGTATCTGGGGCTTCGCCATGGCTTGATCGGGCAGGAAACGACCGGTGTGGGCGGCATGGGCAAGGCATTGCGTACCATTCCTGTTGTCCTGAAGATCGCGCAGGACCTGAAGGAAGCCGCCAAGCCAAGGGCTTTGCTGGTCAACTTTACAAACCCGGCTGGTCTGGTCACACAGGCACTAAGCAAGTACGCGCCGGATGTCCCCGCGGTCGGCGTGTGCAATGTTCCCATTACTGCGAAGATGCACATCCTTGAAAGCCTCGAGAAGGCGACGGGCAGAAAGATCGATCCGAACCATACCGAGTTGAAGACTCTCGGCTTGAATCATTTATCGTGGCATCGTGGTTTCACGATTGATGACGAGGATGTCTGGCCCCAGGTCATCGAAGGATTCATCTCAGAGCTCAAGCAGGAAAGAGAGCCCGAATGGGAATCACGTACTATCGAAGTCCTGCGCATGATACCCAACTACTATCTCCAGTATTTCTATCATACAGACAGGAAACTGAAATCCCAGGAAACGTGGCCCCCCTCTCGTGCCGAAGAAGTAATCGAGGTCGAGAAGGATTTACTGCGTAAGTATGCTGACCCAAATCTCAAGGAGCCCCCCGCCGACTTGATGAAGCGTGGCGGTGCTTACTACTCGACGGTTGCCACGCAGCTCTTGAACGCGCACTACAATGACCTCGGCGAAACGCATGTAGTCAACATTAAGAATGGTGAAGCGGTCAAAGAATGGCCCGCCGAGTGGGTACTGGAAATTCCATCAAAGGTGACCCGCCGCGGCATCACGCCCATCTCCACTGAGCCTCTGCCCGCATCCTGTTTCGGCTTGATCTCAGCTGTAAAAGCCTATGAGTTGCTGACCGTGGAGGCGGCCGTTCATGGAGATCGAGATGCCGCATACCAGGCGTTATTGGTACATCCCCTGGGGCCAAAAGCAGACAAAGTGCAGGCAGTGCTCGATGATATGCTGGAAACACACAAAGAGCATCTGCCCCAATTCTGGAATTAACCCACCAAACAAAGGGGCGACCCCAACGGGCGCCCTTTTATTAACGAATCTGATCCTATGCATTACTTCCTCGGCGCCGACCTTGGCGCCACCAAAACCCACACGCTCATTTCCGACGAAACGGGCCGCGCACTTGGCTTTGGGGAAAGCGGACCTGCCAACCATGAGACCGTCGGGTACGATGGCATGTTCCAAGCCATGGAGAGCGGGCTGGAAGAGGCGCTGCGCGCAGCCGGATTGAAAAAGGAAGATATCACGGGGGCAGGCTTCGGCGTGGCAGGCTACGATTGGCCCTCCGAGGCAGAAGCGACTGCCTCGGTGATCGATCGGCTGGGTCTGCACGCGCCCTACACATTTGTCAACGATGCGGTGCCAGGGCTGATCGCCGGCTCGGAGGAAGGTTGGGGCGTTGTCGTGGTGTCGGGCACCGGCTCAAACTGCCGCGGCTGGGACCAGGAACACAGGCGCGAGGGGCGTGTCACCGGGCACGGTGTATTGATGGGGGAAGGCGCAGGCGGTTCTGAATTGATGTTCCGCTGCATGCAAATTATTGGCTACTCATGGACCAGGCGCCTGCCCCCTACCGCTCTGGCAGATGCGATGATCACGTACATTGGCGCGAAAGACCTGGAAGATCTTATGCGTGGCTACACTACCTACGAATATCAGATCGGGGCAGAGGCCGCCCGCCTCGTCTTCCGGGTGGCGGAGGAAGGCGACCAGATTGCACGCGACCTGATCTGCTGGGCAGGCACGGAACTGGGCGAGATGGCAAATGCAGTCATCCGGCAACTGGAGTTTGAAGAGCTTGCCTTTGATGTGGTGATGACCGGAAGTATGTTCGAAGGCGGCTCAATGCTTATCGAACCCATGCGCGAAACAATCCACAGGCTGGCGCCGAAAGCCCGGCTTGTGCGGCTGAGCGTGCCGCCTGTTATCGGCGCTGTCATCCTTGGGATGGAAGCTGCAGGGAACCCGGTAACGCCCGGGATTCGCAAAACTATGAATGAGAGCATTCTTTCTCTTCGAAAGGCTCTCGTGAGTTGAGTATAAAATAATATGTTGCGAATCGCCTGCTCTCTCTGCCTGCTCGCCGTTTTCCTAACTGCCTGCTCCGCTCCCGTGGTTCCCGCGCCAGGCACCGAATCTACCTCAGTAGCCAACACACCGGAACCGACCATCATGCCCTCCCCTGCTGCTCCCGAATTTATTGTTCTGGCATATGTCACCGATGGCATCTTTGCCGACATCATTCCCTACGACAAGCTCACACACATTAACTACTCATTCCTTACCCCAAAGGCAGATGGCACTTTCAACCCTATCAACAATGGCTGGAAGCTACAGCAGATCGTGGAAACCGCGCATGAACATGATGTA
>JAICQC010000111.1 GCA_025938055.1 Anaerolineales bacterium
TAATACTATTCTTGCACTGGCTGGGTAAGATGTTGTAAAACAACCTGTCATTGCGAGGCGGTGTTTATCTGCCGAAGCAATTTCCTACAAAATGTAGGAGATTGCTTCTCTCGTTGTCACTCACTCGCAATGACGACCGCAAGGAGTATCTCTATGGCAAAAATTATTGGCATCGATCTGGGCACGACCAACTCCGTTGTGTCTGTGATGGAAGGTGGTACACCCACTGTGATCCCGACCTCAGAGGGGGGGCGGTTATGTCCGTCGGTGGTAGCCTTCAATAAGAACGGTGAACGTCTCGTAGGGCAGACCGCGAAGCGACAAGCTGTTGTGAATTCAGAAAATACAGTCTATTCCATTAAGCGTTTCATCGGACGTCACTATGACGAAGTCGAATCGGAGCGCAAGATGGTTTCCTATGAAGTGGTCCCGGGTCCCGCGGGTGACGTGCGCGTCAAGATTCCCGTCACGGGGCGCGAGTATTCGCCGCAGGAAATCAGTGCAATGATCCTGGGCAAGTTGAAAGCGGACGCAGAGGCCTATCTGGGTCAGTCTGTGACACAGGCCGTGATCACCGTCCCGGCATATTTCAACGACAGCCAGCGCCAGGCAACCAAGGACGCCGGCAAGATCGCGGGGCTCGAAGTCCTGCGCATCATCAACGAGCCGACGGCTTCCGCGCTTGCCTATGGCCTCGACAAGAAAAAGAATGAGACCATCCTGGTCTTCGACCTCGGCGGTGGTACGTTTGACGTCTCTGTGCTGGAAGTGGGCGAGGGTGTGATCGAAGTCAAAGCCACGAACGGTGACACTCACCTGGGTGGCGACGACTGGGACCAGCGCATCGTCAACTGGGCTGCGGATGAGTTCAAACGCGAGCAGGGCATTGACCTGCGCAGTGACCGTCAGGCATTGCAGCGTCTACGTGAAGCCGCCGAGAAAGCCAAGATCGAGCTTTCCAGCGTCATGGAGACCGAGATCAACCTGCCTTATATCACCGCGGATGCAAGCGGACCGAAACATCTACAGGCAAAGCTTACCCGCTCGAAATTTGAGCAGATGACGGAAGACCTGCTCGAGCGCTGCCGCAAGCCGTTCGAAGCGGCTCTTAAAGACGCCGGCATGGACGCGGGCAAACTGAATGAGGTGGTTCTGGTCGGTGGATCGACCCGCATGCCGATGGTCCAGGACCTGGTCCGCAGACTGACCAATGGCAAGGAACCGAACAAGGGTGTAAATCCTGATGAAGTGGTCTCCATCGGCGCAGCCATTCAGGGCGGTGTGCTTGGCGGTGATGTCAAGGACATCCTCCTGCTCGACGTCACCCCGCTTTCGCTGGGCGTTGAGACGATGGGCAGTGTGATGACCAAAATGATCGAACGCAATACAACCATCCCTGTTCGTAAGACTGAGATCTACTCAACTGCTGCAGACAATCAAACGGCTGTGGATATCCATGTGCTGCAGGGCGAGCGCTCCATGGCTGCCGACAACATGTCGCTCGGGCGATTCCGCCTCGACGGCATCCCGCCGGCGCCGCGCGGCATGCCTCAGGTGGAAGTTACCTTCGACATCGACGCCAACGGCATTTTGCATGTCACGGCCACGGACAAGGCGAGCGGCAAGGAGCAGAAAGTCACGATCACTGCCTCGACCAACCTGGATAAGGGCGATATCGACCGCATGGTGCAGGAAGCCCGCCAGCACGAAACTGAGGATAAGAAGCGCCGCGAGTTGATCGATGCACGGAACACCGCCGACAGCCTGGTCTACCAGACCGAGAAGGCGCTGCGTGACCTGGGCGACAAGGTCCCATCTGCTGAGCGCAGCACCATCGAGGAGAAAATAAACAACCTCAAGCAAGCCGCGCAGGGTGATGACATCAACCACATCAAGCAGACGACGGAGGATGTCCAGCAGACCTTCCACGCGCTGAGCCAGCAGTTGTACGCGCAGGGTCAGCCGCAGCCGGAAGCATCAGGCGGACCTTCGACACCCCAGCAAGATGGTGATGATGTGATCGAAGGCGAAGTCAAAGAATAAGAATAGGATGAGACCCCGGGAACTAAAAATCTCGGGGTCTTTTTTGTTATATAATCCTCACAATGCAAAACCGCTTTAACCGCAAATGGCTTGTCCCCATTTCCATATTAATACTTATCGGTCTCTACTACGTTCCACCGATCCATAGCCGCCTTGCCTGGCGGCTTGAAGCATTGCGCACAAAGATTCGGTATGCGGTCAACCCGCCGGAGGAAGCAGTCTTTCAGCCGACCCAGCAGGCGCAGGTGAACCTGGCAGTCACCAAAATGATGCAAACCCTTCAGGCTTCTTTGACACCAGAAGCGACAGCCTCCTCGATGGATACTTCCACGCCCAAGCCGGGACCCACCCTCAAGCCTACAGTCACCCCAACACCTCTGCCTGCCACCGTGATGTTGGAGGGAATCAAATACGAACACCAGCACGGGCGGCTCAACTATTGTGGTCCCGCTAATTTTTCGATGGCGCTGACCTACTGGGGCTGGGACGGGAATCGGGATGTGATCGGCAAAGCGGTCAAACCAATCGATAAAGACAAGAATGTGATGCCTTATGAATTGCAGGATTACATCCTGGACAATGTACCGGGTACGTCATCCGTCGTCCGCTATGGCGGGGATCTTGTCACGCTTAAGCGGCTTGTCGCAGCGGGGTTTCCCGTTGTTGTGGAAAAAGGCATCTATGAAATGGACGTCAACGGCAAATATGGCTGGATGGGGCATTATGCCTTTGTCACTGGCTACGACGACACGCAGGATCTGATCATCTATCAGGATACCTACCAGCCTCCAGGGTCTGAGCCGGGTCCCAACCGCAAGATCAAAACATCCACGTTTGTGGAAGGCTGGCGCGCCTTCAACTATGTCTTCGTTGTGGTGTATCCGAACGAAAAAGAGGGTGAAGTATTAGCTCTCCTGGGTCCGCTGGCAGATGACCAGTGGGCAAGCCAGCACGCGCTCAGCGTTGCCCAATCTGAAGCGCAGACCCTGAGCGACATCGACCAGTTCTTCGCCTGGTTCAACGTGGGTACCAGTCACGTGGCGCTCTTCCAATACGCCGATGCAGCCATTGCCTATGATTATGCCTTTAACATCTATGCGGATCTGGATACGAACGATTCGGTCCGCCCGTACCGCATGATGTGGTACCAGACTGGACCCTATAAAGCGTATTATTACACCAACCGCTTCGCCGATGTGATCAGCCTGGCGGATACCACCTTGAACGATACGATTGCCGAGCCCGTGCTCGAGGAATCCCTCTACTGGCGCGGGCAAGCCTACTATATGGCTGGCCAGACAGATCTGGCTGTAAGCGACTACCGCGCCGCGTTAAGCGTCCACCCCAATTGGATCCCTGCCACGCAAGCCATGCAGGATTTAGGAATACAGCCTTAGTTTTTAGTTCGATAGTCACATAGTTGAGTAGTAGATACTCTCCTGATATTGTCATCCTCCAAATAATACGACAAGGAGATTATCATCATGGCAAAAGGCTCGCCAACTTGCCAACTTAATTTATGATTTGACGGCACATTCACATTTTGCTAAAGACTTCCGCTTGAGCGGCCAAATCCAAGCTGCAGTTGGTTCTGTCATGCACAACATTGCTGAAGGCTTTGATGCAGGTACAAATCTTGAATTCATTCGTTTTCTCAAGATCGCACGGCGCTCCGCCAGCGAGGTACAATCAGAACTCTATCTGGCACTGGATTGAAGTTATATTAGTCAGGATGAACTCGCTTCAGCCTATAACATTGCAATTGAAACCAAGCGGCTGATCAATGGCATGATCGGATACTTACGGAAATCTGGTTAACTATCAAACTACTCAACCGTCTAACCAATTAACTATGAAACTACTTCACTTTGCAGATGCCCACATTGATATGGCAAACTACGGCAAGCATGATCCTGAAACCGGACTGCCGCTGCGTGTGCTTGATTTCCTGAAGTCGCTCGATACGATCGTCGACGCGGCAATCGAGGAAAAAGTGGACATGGTCATCTTCGCGGGGGATGCCTACAAGGACCGTTCGCCCGCGCCAACTTTCCAGAGGGAGTGGGGAAAACGAATCATTCGTCTGTCTCGCGCCAAGATTCCGACCTTATTGCTGGTGGGGAATCACGACCTTTCGCCTGCCACCGGGCGCGCCCATGCCATCCAGGAATTCGATACGCTGGAAGTGCCTTATGTGCGCGTCCTGCAAAAACCTCAGTTTTATAAACCCGAAGATTTGTGGGATCTGCCCGTCCAGGTGATTGCCATGCCGTGGGTCTCGCGCTCCGGCTTGATGGCGTCCATTGAGGTCAGTGGGACCGACCCCAAAGAAGTGTTCTCGAAGATTGAAGCACGCATCTCCGAACTTGTCGAAGACTGGGTCAATGAAGCCGATCGAAGTCTTCCGCTGATCTTCACGGCGCACGCTTCGGTAGAAGGAGCAATGTTCGGTGCCGAGCGGATGGTGATGCTGGGCGCTGACCTTGTTCTGCCCACTTCGCTTGTCAAGGATCGGCGGCTCGATTACGTCGCTCTGGGGCACATCCACAAGCCGCAGAATTTGAACGAGGGGTATCATCCACCTGTCATCTACCCCGGCTCGATCGAGCGCGTGGATTTCGGCGAAGCCATGGACGATAAGTTCTTTGTGATTGCAGACGTGGCATGCGGTGAGACCCGGGTGGAGTGGAGAAAGATCGACGGGACGCGTCCGTTCGTTGAACGGCGGGCAATCCTGCAGTCCAGTGACAATGTGACCGAGTTCCTAACATTCAATATGCCAAAACCAAGGGATATGGCTGACGCAATTGTCAGGCTGACGGTGGAATACCCGAGGGAACTGGATGTGCTGATCGATGAAACCGCGCTGCGGAAATATGCAGAGCATGCATTCGAATTCCATCTCGTCAAAAAACCGAAAGTGGAAGCGCGCGTCCGTATCCCGCAGGGGCAGGCGATCAGCAGCCTGAGCCCGCTGGACCTGCTCACACAATATTTTGAATCGGCAAAAATTAATGATTCTGAAGATCTGCGGGAACTTGCTAAACAGATCATTTACGAAGACGAACCTGAGCTTTAGAACCTGAAACTTGATCCCTGAGACCTGACACTATCATCGCAGAGGAATCCATGTCGCCGCAGAGTCCGCGTTACCGTTGGTTCGTCGTTGCCATTTTCTTCTTTTTCATGCTCCTGCACCAGACCGACAAATTGATGATCGGTTCGCTGCAGGTGCAGATCAGCGAAGCGTTCGGGCTGGATGATTTCAGATGGGGACTTGTCAATTCGGGAGCGCTGGCAATTGCCACTGTTTTGTATCCGCTCTGGGGGTATTTGTATGACCGTTATGCGCGCGCCAAACTCCTTGCACTTGCCTCCTTCATCTGGGGCGCAACAACCTGGTTGAACGCAGTCGTTCGCACCTACACCGGCTTTCTGATCACGCGTGCCTCCACCGGTATTGACGATTCGTCGTACCCGGGCATCTTTACGCTGATCGCCGACTATTTCGGTCCGGGCTTGCGCGGCAAAGTATATGGCATTTTACAGCTTGCCCAGCCGCTTGGCTTTCTGGCGGGCTTGATCCTGGGGCAAATGGTCGCGCCGATGATCGGCGGCTGGCGCTCGGTCTTCTATATTACTGGAGGACTTGGGTTGGTCGTGGCGCTTTTAATTTACTTTGGCGTCAAAGAGATGCCGCGCGGCAAGGCGGAGCCCGAATTTGAGAACCTGCCCGAAATGGCGACCTTCCGTTTCTCGTGGGCGGAAGCACGCGAGATCTTCAGGAAACGCACGATGTGGTTTGTCTTTTTGCAGGGCTTCGCAGGAGTCTTCCCGTGGAATGTGATCACGTTCTTCTTTTTTGGCTATCTCGAAACAGAACGCGGCTATGACAGCAATGCCATTATTGGCACAATGGCGCCGGTGATCCTGATCCTGGCGGCGGGCTATTTTGTGGGTGGCTACCTCGGCGATTGGCTCTTCCAACGCACAAAGAAAGGACGCATCCTTGTCTCGAGTGTGGGTGTCTTGCTGGGCGCGATCTTTATATATCTGGCAATGACCACGCCGCTCGACCGCCCAAACCAGTTCTTCCTTTTTATGTGCCTGACCGCCATCTTTATGCCGCTCTCCTCTGCCAATGTAGTGGCTACCGTGTATGACGTGACCGTCCCCGAAGTCCGCTCGACGGCGCAGGCGATGGAATATTTCGTCGAGAACAGCGGAGCAGTAGCAGCGCCTGCCCTCACAGGCGCTTTGATTGTGTCATCAGGCGATAGAACCTTTGCGATTTTGAGTATTTGTGTCATTGCCTGGCTGCTCTGTTTCTTCTTCTATCTCGGTGCGCTGTTTACAATTGAAAAGGATACAAACGCCTTGCGGAGGCAAATGGCGGAACGCGCAAAAGCAATGTAGGTCCAGCAGGGTCATGATGCCTGCTTATCAGCTTGTTTTGCAATACAAATTTGAGTTCATTTGGCGCGTAAATCACGAACAGCCAGGATGGTATAATTTTTGGGCTCATTGCTTGCCGCCACGGCTCGGCACTATATAATTTCCCCACGAATGTGGTCTTTTTTGAAGGAGAACGACATGTCAGGTCATTCCAAATGGTCAACGATTAAGCGTAAAAAGGGCGCGGCAGATGCCAAGCGCGGCGCCATTTTTACACGTCTTACCCGTGAAATTGTACTCTCCGCGCGTGAAGGGGGCGGCGACCCTGAATCGAACTTCCGCCTGCGTCTCGCGGTGGATAAGGCGCGTGCCGAGAACATGCCGAAGGATAACATCGAGCGTGCCATCAAGCGCGGCTCCGGCGAAGACAAGGACAGCGCCGCGTTCGAGCAGATCACTTACGAAGGTTATGCCCCGCATGGCGTGGCAGTGATGGTCGAGGCGGTAACCGATAATCGCAACCGTACCGTTTCTGATCTCCGTCATGCCTTCACCAAGGCGGGCGGCAACATGGCGGAGCCCGGCGCGGTGGGCTGGCAGTTCGACCGCATCGCCTACTTTTCGTTCGACTCCAGCGCCATGGATTTTGATAAAGCCTTTGAACTGGGCATCGAAGCCGGCGCGAACGATGTTGTCGAAGAGGATGGGCACATCGAGATCACCGGTCCAGTCGAATCGTTCAAGGAGATCGCCACCCGCCTGCATCAGGCAAAGGTCCAGCCGGAAGAGGCGGGTTTGCGCATGAGCCCCAAGCAGGAAGTGGAACTTAATGCTGAGGATACCGTCCAGGTGCTCAAGGCTCTCGAGTCCATTGAAGACCTCGACGACGTCCAGAACGTATACTCGAACTTGAAGGTCTCAGACGAAGCCATCGCGGCTCTTGAAGCGTAATCACATGTACCGCGGAGACGCGGAGTACGCGGAGAAGAAATTAACTCTGTGCTCTCCGCGTCTCCGCGGTAATTCTTTAAGGACTTAATGACACTTGCACTAGGGATTGACCCGGGCACCGCGACGACAGGCTACGGACTCGTTCGACTCGAACAGGACGGAAGCCTGGCCGCCGTCAAATACGGCGTGATCTTAACCCCCAAGGAATCTACCGCCTCCGCCCGGCTGGTGATGCTCTACGACGAATTGCGAGAACTGCTCGAGGAGTATAAGCCCGGAACTGCTGCGGTCGAAAAATTATTCTTCTCAAGGAATGTAACAACCGCCCTGGCGGTGGGGCAGGCGCGCGGCGTGGTCATGTTATGTTTGGAGCTATCGGGAATCCCGGCGTTTGAATACACTCCCAACGAGGTGAAGCAGGCGGTGGCTGGCTACGGTGGAGCCCAAAAGCGACAGGTGCAGGAAATGGTGCGCGCCCTGCTCACACTGGACAGTATTCCCAAGCCTGACGATGCTGCGGATGCGCTCGCAATTGCAATTACTCATCTGAATACGAAGCGATACGACTAAAGAATGAACAATACACTTGCATCGGACACGCATGCAGGTGAGTCCACGAAGCCTTATTGCCATAATCTTTTGTGGTAAAAATAAAACCATGATCGCAACTCTCCGCGGTGAAATTGCACAAGTCGAAGAAAATGCCCTGGTCCTCGAGGTGGGCGGGGTGGGATTGCGTGTCTTTGTCCCGGCTCCTCTGCGGACCCGAACAAAGGCGGGCGAAGCCCTGCAGTTGTATACGCATCTCGTTGTCCGTGAGGACGCGTTAACTCTATATGGGTTCGAGTCCCAGGCGGAGCGCGAACTGTTCACTATTCTCCTCGGCGTGGATGGTATAGGACCGAAAGCAGCCTTATCCGTTCTCTCCACGCTGACCCTGGATGCCGTGCAGCGCGCCGTCTTCGCAGACGAGGTCGAGGTGCTGAACCGCGTTCCCGGCATCGGGAAGAAGACCGCCCAGAAGATGGCGATCCACTTGAAAGACAAGCTCAAGCCCATGGATGCGCTGGCGGCCGTCGCTGCCATGACGGACCGAGACAGCGAAGTCCTCGCGGCGCTGACCGCCCTCGGCTATTCGGTGGTCGAGGCGCAGACTGCCATCCAGGCACTTCCCAAAGACGCGCCCGAGGACACGGAGGAACGCCTGCGGATGGCACTCCAGTATTTTCAATAAAAAGCAGACAGCAACGGTCTTTTCTGAGCATTGTAGAGTAGAAGTGGTAGTGGTAGAGACCTTTAGGGTTTTTATATGAATTTCAATGGATGATTCTGAACTGTTAAAAAAGTATGAACCGGTCCTGCGTTTTGCCAAGAGCGAGCGGTTCTTCCCCATGGCAGTCGAGCCATACCTTGAAAAATGTACGATCTTCCCAAGCGGACCGCAAGGCGTGGTCGGTTTGCTCTCTCATCCCAGTGAGCCACTAGTCACGCGCCTCGGGAAGCTGGAGAGCGCGGAATACTTTCTTCGTTTTGTTAACGACCCGTTGATCGATACCGATGCGTGGAAGTGGTGGGGTATTTCTTCCACCCTCCTTACCATTGCAGGCTGGTTTGCGACTGGCTGGAGGGGGGTGGGTATCGCAGCTCTCCTGGCGCTGGCTGCGGCGTTCATTATCTATATCCAGGCATCGCCGATCCGTTTGCGCTTCTTCCCCGCTGCGCTCGCCGCGCTGTTCTTCTTTGCTCTGGAAGCCGCCCCGGTCTTCTTCTTTCTGACTCCCCATCCCTTCCTGAGTGTGCAGGTCGAGTATCTGGTGCTGCTGCCCATTTATTTGTTTGCGCTGTTTTATCTTTCGGTGCGTGCAATGAAATTCATCTTTGACTATATCATTCCAGAGGCGCCTGGCGTGATCATGGATATGCTTTCCAATGCCACGGAGACCGTTGCACGCAAATCGTTCGACCAGTACGCTCAGATTCTGCAGGAACATCCGCAGCCGGTCTACTATGGTCGCGTTGCCCGTTGGGAGGATGTGGAAGGCAACCAGTGGAAAAGCCTGCAATATCATTACTTTTACGCGTTCAACGATTGGCGTCTGGCGGCGAATGGGATCAATCATCACGAGGGCGATTGGGAGATGGTGTCAGTTTATTTGAAGAATGATCAGCCATATTCGCTATTGCTTTCCCAGCACGGCACCGGTGCAATGGAATTATGGGAGTATGTGCGCTGCGTGAAGGATAAGGACGGCAAGGAGACGACTCATCCGCTGGTTTACGTCGCCCTGGGTTCACATGCCAATTACAGCCGCCCACAGGTCATCCGTTCTGCAAGCCTCTTCCGTGAGGGACTCTTTCAGCGCTTCATCTACTGGCTGGACGGCTTGATCCATTTCCTGTTCCTGCTCTTTAATCCGAGCCAAAAAGCGCGGCAGATCGCTTTAAATGAATTAGCCACACATCCAGAAATCGCATTAACCGAGCAATCCTTTGAGCAGCTGCGCGATGAAAGAGATCACTATGTTGTCAGCCTTCCGATGGAAATCGTCACCGGAGATGGATTCCGGATTGGCTATGAAGGAGACTCGAGGGGCGAGAAAATCGGTATTTCGAGCAGCTATCTCAAACGCGTAATGTCCAACCGGAAAGTGGTGCACCCGGAAACACGTGAGTGGAAGCAGGTGCTCTTGGACCCTGAGCCAGCCTGGGTGAACTACAAAGGTTTATGGGGAGTAAAAAGCCTGATGAAGGACGAGTCGGGTCCGCCCGGACCCAAATGGGACCGCCCCGATAAGCTGTTCGCGGTCTATCCGCGCAAGCGCTGGGAGAAATCGCTGGAGTGGCTGACGGAATTAGAGAACATCCTAATGGCAAGGAGCAAAAGGAAAACGTAGGCTATGCATTTTCCCAGCGTGCATAGACGGCCTGCGAAAGCAATCTTCCCGCGCTTTGCTCACGCGTGACCAGTTCGCCCATTTCGATCTTTCCCCCAAATTCATCCATCATATACTCCATTGCCTGCGCCACGTGGATAGCCGAGGCGCGCACAGCGTAAATCGTTGTTACAACAAACAGCGGGTGATCGCTCAGGCATTCGCGGCAGGCTTCCAGCAGGCTGGGCAACGACTTATACACTTCCCACACTTCGCCTTTGGGTCCGCGCCCGAATTTGGGTGGGTCGAGGATGATGCCGTCATACTTCGTCCCGCGCCGCGCCTCCCGCTGGACGAACTTCAGCGCGTCGTCTACGATCCAGCGGATGGGTTTCTCCGCCAGGTTAGATACGACTTGATTCTCACGCGCCCAGTGTACGGACTTTTTCGAGGCGTCTACATGAGTCACTTTTGCGCTAGCCGCAGCAGCCGCAAGTGTCGCGAGCCCGGTATATCCAAACAAATTTAAAACGTTGAGTTCGCTTTTCGATTGAGCGATCAAGCCGCTGAACCAATCCCAATGCGCCGCGACTTCAGGAAATACGCCGAGGTGTCGACCCGGAGTCGTCATTACTTTAAACTTTATCTCGCGCTGAGCGGAGCCGGAGGCGTAGTCGAAGCGTGGCAGGGAAAGCGGATAACTCAACGTCCATTGTTCATCCATCTTCTTTCTGAAATCCCAATGACCGCCGCTTTCCTCGCCGGTGGGGATAAACACGGCATGCGCATTCTTCCACTCCGCCTCGAGAGAGCGCTTCCACATCGCCTGTGACTCAGGGCGGATAAAGTCATATTTGCCAAAGCGTTCGAGCTTCAAACCATCGCCGCTATCGAGCAAAGCATAGTCTTGCCAGCGCGTAGACTCAAGAAACGTGAATTGCGGTGACGCGCTCATAAGAAATAGGACATAAGTTGGGGTAAGAAATTGGGCGAAACTACTTGCTTTTTCTTTTGAAAGTTGTATAATGTGGGAAGAAGTGGTACAAAGTGGTAA
>JAICQC010000092.1 GCA_025938055.1 Anaerolineales bacterium
ACTCAAGTTGCCACCTTACTGGGTTTTACCGCGGAGTAGCAGACACTTGCACCTGACGCACACCCCCTGGCACCGTCCGCCAGGACAGGTGTGCCCCGGACGCAGGTGCCGGGGAGTGCAGGTGGAACGCGGAGAAAATCCTGAAAAAACTCTGCGAACTCAGCGTCTCGGCGGTGCAAAATCGCTATTTTGCTTTTCATTGTCAAAAGTGGCAACTTAGGTTAATTTATCACATCCTGAAATGAATCGTGTTGCCCTCCAGCTTCCTGGAATGAAATTTGATTTCATGGCTATAATCGACCATGCAATACCTTGCCCTGTGCTTGCTGTTTTAATGGTAGGTTGTGTCCCCTATAAAATCACACCCGCAGTAGGAAATACCAATATGCCAGTTTACCGTTATCTTGCCTTGGGCGACTCATACACGATCGGTGAAAGCGTTCCGGCGAACGAACGCTGGTCTTACCAACTTGTGAAATTGCTGGCGGAGGAAGGTATCCAAACGGAAGTCACCATCATCGCGCGTACTGGCTGGACGGTGAAAGAATTATGGGCGGGGATTCAAGCCAACCTGCCTGGTGAGACCTATGATCTGGTAACGTTGCTGATCGGCGTTAACGATCAGTACCGCGGCTACCCCGTGGACGGTTATCGCGCAGACTTCCGCTTTTTGCTTGGGAAGGCAATCGAATATGCTGGCGGAGATCCGCAAAAGGTGGTTGTACTGTCCATCCCGGATTGGGGTATCACGCCTTTTGCCGCGGATCGGAACCGTGAACAAATCGCACAGGAAATCGATGCGTTTAATGCTGTAAATCGTGAGGAATCAGAAAAGGCAGGTGTACATTATGTGGACGTCACGCCAGCTTCACGCAATGCCGAAAACGATACGACATGGATCGCAGCAGACGGGTTGCATCCTTCCGGGAAAATGTATGCCGAGTGGGCAGAGAAAGTTCTACCTGTGGCATTGGAAGTCTTGCAATAATTAAACTGGTTTACCAATCTACTTATATACTAAAAAGGAGATTATTCCATGTCTGAAATTTCGTATGTCAAAGTCCAGGATTATCTTGCATCCCTTGTCCCGCCGCGTGAAGCGGAATTGCAGAAGATGGAGGAGTACGCGGAGGAAAACGACTTCCCCATCATCGGTCCAGTCTGCGGCTATTACTGTTATCAGCTCGCGCGCATGATCAATGCAAAGTCTGTGTTTGAGCTTGGATCGGGATACGGCTATTCCACAGCCTGGTTTGCAAAGGCTGTGAAGGAAAATGGGGGTGGGGTGGTGCATCATACCGTCTGGGATGAAGGACTCTCGAAACGCGCCCAGGGACATTTGTCCGCGTTGGGAAGCGCGGATGTGGTCGAGTTTCATATCGCGGAAGCCGTGGAGACTCTCCGCCAGACGTCGGGTCCGTTTGACATCATCTTCAACGATATCGATAAAGAGGGTTATCCTGATTCGCTCCCGATCATCAAGGAGAAATTACGACACGGCGGACTCCTCATCATTGACAATATGATCTGGCACGGGCAAATCCTCGACTCGAACAACCACGAAAAATCCACTGAAGCCATCCATCGTTTTACGCGAGATGTTACAACGGATCTGGATTGGATCGTCTCGCTGTTCCCCGCACGGGATGGTATGATCGTCGGCTACAAAAAATAAAGGAGCCACAAGTGGCGTACAACTTTGACCGCGTTCCCAACCGCCGCCTCCCCGGCGTAGTCAATAAGTGGACGTACTACCCACAGCATCTGCCCCCGATGTGGGTAGCAGATATGGATTTTCCCTCGCCCAAGCCAGTTCTCGATGCGCTGCGCAAAGCGCTGGATCACGGTGTGTTGGGGTATGAGCTTGCATCGAAGCAGTTGCTGGAAACGGTTGCGGCGCGTATGCACCGGCTGTACGGTTGGAGGGTTAAGCCTGAATGGGTAGTACCTGTGACCGGTATTGTGAGTGGATTCAACGTGGCGGCGCGCGCCTTTGGTTCGCCAAAAAAAGGATGTCTCGTCCAGCCGCCTGTGTACAACGAGTTCCATGAGCTAAAAAATAATATAGGAATCACACAGCTCAATGCGCCGTTGATCGAACATGTTCGCGGCAATCTACTGCATTATGAAATTGACTGGGACATTTTCGAAAAACAGGCGAAGAAAGCAGGCATGTTTCTTCTATGCAACCCGCACAACCCGCTGGGGATGATTTTTTCGCGTAGCGACTTACGGCGCATGGCAGAAGTTTGCCTTGAAAACAATGTCTTGATCGTCTCAGACGAGATCCATTCCGAGCTGCTATTGGATGATCGAAAATTTACTCCGATGGCGAAACTATCGTCAGAGATCGCGCAGAACACCATCACGCTGATCGCGCCGTCGAAAACGTTCAATGTTCCGGGTCTGTTTTGTGGGTTTGCCGTTATTCCAAACAAGGATCTTCGTGACGAATATGTAAAAGTCGTAGCACACTTGCGATTGCATGTAGCCAGCTTGGGATTGCGCGCCGCGCAAG
Organism: Anaerolineales bacterium; assembly: GCA_025938055.1. Next base: position 2,519 of record JAICQC010000092.1, read on the forward strand.
TGGCGTTCTCCGGTCAGTGCGATGAATGGCTGCAAGAATTGCGTCAGTATCTGACAGGTAACCGGGATTTCCTCGTGAATTATGTAACAAATAGAATGCCCGGAGTGCGTATAACGGTACCACAAGCCACTTATCTTGCCTGGCTCGATTTCACTCAACTGGATCTGAAAAAATCTCCCTATGAATTCTTCTTTGAAAACGCCAAGGTAGCGCTCAGCGATGGGGTCATTTTTGGAGCGAACGGGGCGGGACATGTGCGCCTCAATTTCGGCACGTCCCGCAAAATCCTCAAACAAGGGCTGGATCGCATGGAGAAGGCGCTCCGTTCCCGTTAAATAAAAGGACGGATGGGGGATTCCCATCCGTCAGTAGTTTTTGCTGTCCAGGTAAGGAGTGGGGATTGGCCTTCCTTTTGTTAGGAGAACGTCTGGATTTCAAAGCAGTGCTTTGACCAGCTCAGGGCGTCCCAGTCCTACCTTCGGTATACATTTCAGGCGGTGTCTCTATTTGGTACCTCCTTTCTGTGTATCCATCATACAACAAAGCAGAAGCGATTACATTAAAATAAATTTACAGATTCGTAATCATCCTATTCAGGTTCAATGTTTGCTGCAAAATCCTGTTTTTGTCCGCGTCTGAGTAATCTTGAGATCAATATCCCTGCAGGTGCAGCCAGCAAGAACGCAAGCAGGGCAGCGATGACCAGACCAATGGCAGCAAAGATTCCCATCCATAAAAATGCGTATAGGATAGGGTCTTCCTTCACCACATCGCCACTCGCGTCCACACATTCAAGCACGGACGTCGTGGATGGACCACTTCCATACGTTGCGAAGGAACGAATCTTAGGGGTCGTATTATCGGGGCAAAGGATTGCGCCCGTTTGGCGTATGGCAAAATCGCTGGTCATTGTGCTCATGCTGCCTACAAATGAAATGGGTAGAATGCAGATACTGATTGCACCGAATGCTATGATCCATACCAGACAACCCGATATCGTACCTGTTGTTGCTTGTTTCATGTTGCCTCCTCAGATATATAACTGCATCAAAATACGTGCCGATGATTTCAACAAATATAGTTTATCTTCCTTTTGTATAAAGGCAAAGTAGAGAAACTAATGAAGCTGATCATTTTTTCTGGTTTGCCAGGTACAGGGAAAAGCATACTGGCAGAGTCTCTGGCAAAGGAACTTGGCATCCCTGTATTTGCAAAAGACTGGCTGGAAGCAACGCTCGTGCGAAGCGGTTTGGAGTCAACAATTCCGGAACGGTCGTTGGGTTTTGCAGGCTATGAATTGCTGACGACCCTGGCGGAACGCCAGCTACTGCTGGCACAATCGGTCATCCTCGATAGTGTGGCGGCTACAAACTCCATTCGAAATACCTGGCGCCATCTGGCTGAGCAATATTCTGCAGAGTTGTATATCATCGAGTGCATATGCTCGGACGAATCTCTGCATCGCGCAAGGCTGGCAGGCCGCAGACGCAATATCCCGGGCTGGCACGAGTTGGAATGGTCTGAAGTGGAACGGGTGAAGGGATATTATGCCCTCTGGGCAGAGGAACGCCTGGTGCTGGATATGGTAGACCAATTCGAGGAGAACCTCTTGAAAGCCAAACTTTATTGTGAGTGACGCGATTGTGAGATATAATACAAGTTGTCTGACAACTTTGATCCTAAAGGAAGCAACCTTGCGAAGGTTGTATCCTGAGAATCGCATCTCAAAAGAAAAAATCTTCGCAAGGTTCATCCGAAAACTACGTATAAGAGAGGCATCATGACAACCATCGACCTCACCCGCGATTCATCTCGCCGGGCAAATGCCATTCAACGAGCAAAAGAGCGCAACATCATCATTCCCACGTATGCACAAATGAAGGATCCGTCGAAGATCCCTGCAAAAATCAAGGAGGAATTACGGAGCATCGGGCTGTGGGATATTCATCCCCGCAACCTCTTTCGCATCAACTGGCATAACGAACCGGTCTCTTCCGGTGGAATTTTCCGCGGGGTCAACTATCTCGAGCTTCCATCCTCCCTGACGGGCGTTCCAGCGCGCATTATTGCCCTGGTCGGTAAGTGGTTCCCAACTGGCGCGCATAAGGTCGGCGCCGCATTCAGTTGTTTGGTGCCTCGCCTGGTCACCGGTCAGTTCGATCCGACCATGCAGAAAGCGGTCTGGCCCTCCACAGGCAATTATTGTCGGGGCGGCGCGTATGACTCTGCCCTGCTGGCATGCGAGTCGATTGCGATCCTGCCAGAGGGCATGTCGAAGGAAAGATTCGAATGGCTTGAAAAAGTCGCCGGTGAGACCATCAAAACGCCTGGCTCCGAATCCAACGTCAAGGAAATCTTTGACAAATGCTGGGAGTTGCGAAAGTCCGGGCAGGACCTGATGATCTTCAATCAGTTCGAAGAATTTGGTAACTATCTCTGGCACTTCGAAGTGACGGGTCACGCGCTGGAGGAAATCCTTCAGGAGGTGATGGGTCCTGATGATATCTATCGCGGTATGGCATCCGCCACCGGTTCTGCCGGGACGATCGCGGCTGGCGATTACCTGAAGAAGCTCTTCCCGGACAGCAAAATTGTGGCGAGCGAGGCATTGCAGTGTCCCACACTTCTTGAGAACGGATTCGGCGCACACCGCATCGAGGGCATCGGCGATAAGCATGTGCCTTGGATCCACAATGTCAAGAATACGGATATGGTCACCGCCATCGACGATAACGCGGTTGTCAATATCTCCCGCCTGTTCAACGAGGAAACCGGGCGCGCCTATCTTGTCGAACAAGGTGTTCCCGATGACATTGTCGGTCAACTGGATCTGCTCGGCTTCTCCGGTATCTCCAACGTCCTCTCCTGCATCAAAGCCGCTAGGTATTACGAGATGACCGAGAACGACATCATGCTTACGGTGCTCACAGACTCAATGGAACTCTATCGCTCTCGTCTTCATGAGATGCACGAGGAGTTTGGTCAATATAGCGAGCGCGATGCGGCAGCAGACTTCGCCCGTTACCTGCATGGACAATCCATCGATAACATGCTGGAATTGCGTTACACAGATCGTCGCCGTGTGCACAATCTGAAATACTACACGTGGGTCGAACAACAGGGTAAAACATACGAAGAGATTCAGAATCAATGGTATGACCCCAATTACTGGACTGATGTGCAGAAGCAAGCGGATGAAATTGACGAGTTGATCGTCGAGTTCAATCAGGAAGTTGGGTTAGTATAAAAAAGCAGGTCACGCTTCAAGCGTGATCTGCTTTTATGTTTATAATTGATTATGCTCGAACCAACATCGCTTATTCTTGTTTGTCTGATGCCCTCTCCACGCGACCTGGAGATCGCACGGCTTTTGGGATGGTACCGCATCCCGCTCCGCACGGCGCCCAAAGTGGTCGCGGTGGATTACCTTGCTTTCTACCAGCCCTCGGCGTTCGGCGAGCGCGGCGGGCAGATCGAATTTGTCGCCGAAGTGCGCGGTCACGAACTGACGACGCGCGGTGAATTGTTGAAGGATGAAGCCGATCATCCACGCGCAAGAGAGGAATATTACAAGATCCAAATCGGGGGTCTGGAAAGATTAAGAGAACCCATCCTTGCCGATAAGTGGAAGCGAGTCACATTTTTATATACAACCGGTGAATATCTCCTCAAGGCGAAAACCCTCAATGATCTCGTTGTGGACGGCGATGAGCGACAGCTTCTCTGGCGATCCCTGCGCGAGCGTGCGGAGAATGAGCAGCTTTACAAAACAGATTTACCTGAGGTGGATATTCCGCCCGAGGTGCTGATGGCGTTGCTGGGTATCAAGGAATTGGATGGGGATTATGGCGAAAAGTGAAAGTGCCAGGGGTTTGCTTAGCTCATTCATAAAAATTCTGGTTTGGTAAAATTCAAAGTCCTTATTGACGATTACTTAATACACATCAATAAAAAGAGTTATACATGACAAATTTGCGCAAGTTTGGCCATACTCCTCTGCTGGAAATCTTAATGATTTTGGCAATTGCTGCGGTCATTTACTTGCCCAATCTTAGCCAGGCAACAATATATCGTGACGATTGGTATTACGTTATGGATCGCCTGATTGGCGGCCCGGGGGTATACCAGGAAATGTTCAGCATTGATCGTCCGGCTCGGGGGCTGCTTTTTGAAGCCTATTTTCAATTATTTGGTATACAACCTTTCCCTTATCATATGAGCTCGTTTCTCTGGCGAGTTGCTGGTGGTTTGGCTGCTTTATGGCTTTTTCGCCAGCTATGGCCTCGTCAACGCCTGGCTACCTTTGTGATGGCGCTCTTATTTGTGCTCTACCCGGGCTACATCCGCTGGATGGAGGGCTTTGAAGACCAACCCGGAATCCTTAGCTCGTTTTTAGAAACTCTTTCCATTGCCCTGACACTGCAAGCCATAAGGACAACGCGAACGATTTCCAAAATTCTTGTGTGGACAGGCTCCATTCTTACTGGCTGGGCTTATATAGCGCTGGTTGATTTTTCGTTTGGTATGGAAGTCTTCAGATGGCTTTGCGTATTTTTACTGGTCAGTCACGATCGGGAAACACTGCCCTTCGTCCAAAAAGGTATTGCGTCCACTCGCGCCTGGGGAATTGCAGCTTTGATCCCGGTTGGCTTTCTGTTCTGGAGGTTCTTCCTGTTTGATAATGAACGCACAGCAACAGATGTTGGACTACAACTCGGTTATCTGGTCGCTTCTCCTTTATTTACCGGGATGTGGTGGTTGGCGCGGCTTTTTCAAAGTGCTGTCAATGTGGCAATCCTAGCATGGGGCGCGCCACTCTTCCAAAGCTTGTTTGAAATTGGTTTGTCCAATATTATGATTGGCATACTGATTGCGGGAGTTGCAGTCATCCTCTTCTTGGGGGTAAGCTTCTTGATTTGGAGGATGGAAGATGATGTAAACAAAACAGATGCAGTTTCAAATGGGAATTGGCAGTCAGAAGCGATCTGGGTCGGGATGGCGGGTGTCTTTGCAGGTGTCTTGCCCGTCATCGTAGCCAATCGTTATGTATTATTCGGAGCCTATTCGCATTATGCTTTGCCTGGGTCTCTGGCTAGTGTGATGGTGGTAGCTGGAATAACTTTTCTCATAAATTCACACAATGTTCGACTCGGCGTTATAGCTGTACTCGTCTTATTGGCTGCACTCACTCACTATACAGCTTCTTTGCACATACTCCACGAAGAGCAGGCAATTGCAAACTTCTGGCAACAAGTTGTGTGGCGAGCTCCAGGAATAAGAGCAGGAACCACTCTAGTTGTAAACTATCCATCTATTAATTATGCTGAAGATACGGACGCAGTTGCCGGCCCCGCCAACTTTATCTATTTCCCTGAGCAAACCAATCAAATTCCGGCTGTGTATCAATTGGGTGCGTTGCCCCAAATGGATTATATAACCAAGGATGTGTTTGGAGGTGGCAACAGATCGTATGGCTATCGAACTCATGTGGGAGAGATTAATTACAATAATATACTGGTCATAAGCCAGCCCGTCCAAAACGCATGCGTCCATATGATCGATTCGCAATGGCCCCGGTACTCAGAACAGGATTCGGATCAAATTCTTCTCCTTGGTCAATATTCAAACGTCCAGAATGTATTGGTCGATGTGAGTGCGCCTCACCCGGCAGAATTTATTTTTGGGCCGGAGCCAGCTCATACATGGTGTTATTACTATCAGCAGGCAGAACTGGCGCTTCAGGAAGAGAACTGGGAAAAAATCGTTCGACTTGGAGATGAAGTAGCCCAGCTAAAACTGAGTCCAAATGATCGGATCGAGTGGGCGCCCTTTTTGCAGGCCTATGCTTTTATGGGTGATGAGAAAGCATTTAAAACGACCGCGATAAAAATGGACATCACTCCATTTGTGCGAAGAGAAGCCTGCCGCACCCTGCTCAAAATGCAGGAGATGGAGTTTACGTTTATACCCGAAATTCAATCTCTGATGGATGAGAGATTGTGCCGTGGTCAGACAGAGCTAGACCCATAGCGCCAGAGCATTTGCAACGTACATGGAGCAAAAGGATCACAGAATGGCAATCCTGATAAAAAACGGCACCCTCATCACCACCACTCAAACGTTCGAAGCGGACATCTTAATCGAAGGCGAAACGATTTCTTTAATTGGAAAAGGTCTTCAATATTCAAGCGCTGAAATCATCGACGCGTCAGGCAAGCTCATCATGCCGGGTGGGATCGACCCTCACGTGCATCTCGATCTGCCAATGTTTGGCACAGTCTCTTCGGATGATCACTACACCGGGCATAAAGCTGCGGCATTCGGCGGGACAACAACGGTCATGGATTTTGTTGTATTGGAGCCGGAAGGTTTTCAGCACTCTGTCGATCTCTGGTTTGAAAAATCCGCCAAAGCCGCGGTCGATTATTCCTTCCATATGAACCTGACTCGCTTCGATGAGAAGATCGCCAGGGAAATCCCATCCCTGCGAGAGATGGGAATCACGACTCTCAAGGTATTCACCGCCTATAATGGACGCCTGCGCGTCGATGATGGGAGCATCTTCCGGGCGATGCAGGTCGCGGGAGACAACGGCATGCTGGTGATGGCGCACTGCGAGAACGGTGATGTTATCGAGACGCTGACCGGGCAAGCCATTGCCGCGGGACACACAACGCCCGAATGGCACGCTCTAACGAGACCCGGCTGGGGCGCGGTGGAATCGACTCTCAGGGTGGCGGGCATGGCGTCTGCGGCGGATGCGAGCGTTTACATCGTCCACATGAATATGGCGGGCGAAGTGGATCTGCTCAAGTATGCGCGCGAGCGCGGCGTCAGGGTGATGGGAGAGACCTGCCCACAGTATTTGTTCTTCACAATCGATGACCTGCGCCGCCCGGATGGCGCGAAGTGGATCTGCTCGCCGCCGATGCGTTCCGCGCAGGATAACGCGCGACTATGGGAAGGGTTGTCGGAGGGAATTCTGCAGACAGTCGGTACGGACCATTGCCCGTTCTTCTTTGATGGAACCCGGTCCATTGTCTATGAATGGCGCGAGGTCGCCATCCCCGGGAAAGAGCTGGGAACGGATGACTTCACAAAGATCCCGAACGGATTGCCCGGTATCGAAGACCGTTTGCCTGTCCTGTGGACCACCGGCGTGCGTACCGAAAAGATCAACGTGAATCAATTCGTCGCCTATACCAGCACGAACCCGGCGAAGATCTTTGGTCTGTACCCACGCAAAGGTGCGCTGCTGGCTGGCTCGGATGCAGATCTTGTCATTTGGGACCCTGAAAAGAAATTGACGTACGGCATCGCGCACGCACATCAGCGCACGGACTATAACCTGTATGAAGGCTGGGAATTGACAGGCATGCCTGAAAAGGTGTTCCTGCGCGGCAAGTTGATCGTGGACGGAGAGCAGTGGCTGGGGAAGGCAGGGGATGGTCAGTTCCTGAAGCGTGAAGAAGGCGAAGTTTTGTAAAAGGGATTATGCCAAAAACCAAACCTGCCATTCATTGCGACGCGCTGGTCGTGCACTGCATGGATTACCGCCTGCAAAAGTTCCTCCAGCCGTGGATCACGGTCCGCTTTGGGTATGACAATTTCGACATTATCTCACTGGTGGGCGGCGTGCATGACTACGAAATGGTTCTCAAGTATGTCCAGCTCGCCATGCAGATCCATGGCATCAACACCGTCTGTCTGATCAATCATGAAGACTGCCGCGGGTACGGACGCGAGGGAACCTATAAGCGGCACAAGCATGATCTACTGGATGCGCAATCAAAAATCCATGCCTTGTTTCCAGCTCTTAAGGTGGAAGCGTTTTACCTTCACTTGAATGGTGAGTTTGAACGTATTGAATAGTATTGCAGGCCCTGCTTTTCGCAGATATCTTGCCCGTAGGGTATCCCGCGTTGGCGGGGCAGCCTGACATGTTTTGAATGCACGGTCTTTGCCGGTTGTCACACCCACACAGTCTTCTATTTTTCGCGGGATGCGGTCAGTTCTTTTAACCGCGGATGATCCGCATACACCCCGCGATACTTTTCCGGCAATAGCGCCGCGATACGGCACATAATTTCATCGGTATAGCCCTTCAGCGCTTCATCACGATTCTCTCGAGGAAGCGGCGGCAATGTGAACGCCACTCCTGCTGTCAATATAATATGACTGCGGCGGAAGCGTTTGAGATTGCCCAAAATATTTTTATCCTCCGTGCCGGTGATTCCCACGGGGATAATGGGTCGGTCTAGTTTTGTGGCAAGATAACTGACGCCCGGCTTGCCTTCGATCAACGCACCGGTTCGGGAACGCGTTCCCTCCGGCGCGATGACCAGAATATTGTTCTCCTCCATCAGCGAGATAATCTTGCGCAGGGCTTTGATATCGGGGTTGAAACGGTCGATGAAGATAAAGTTGAAGTGTTTTCCCACCCAGCGAAACAGACCAACCTCCTGCCATTTTTCTCCGATCACCACGAACATATCCCAGCGGTCGATGGCGTAGAACGCGATGGGAACGTCCACAATTCCAAGATGGTTGGTGGCGATCACAAAGCTGTTGTCCTTCGGCAGGTTGTCATAGCCTCTGACTTCGACGCGGGCAATAAGATTGAAAATAAGCCGGATAAGCCCGCGGATGATATTACGCATGAGAATCCAATAATTCCTTCAAGCGCGGATGATCGCCATAGACCCCGCGGTATTTTTCGGGGAGTAACGCCGCGATCTGGCACATGATCTCATCGGTTGCCTGCCGCATCGCTTCTTCGCGTCCCTTGCCTTTTGGGATCTCAATCGTGAGCAGGTCGGCTGCTGTGACGGTGATCTTCGAGCGCCGGAAGCGCTTCAGGTTTTCGAGCACGCGGCGGTCCTCGGTGCCAGTCGCCGCGACGGGCAATACGGGATAACCGCTCTTGCTCGCCAGGAACGCGACGCCCATTTTGCCCGGCTGCAATGCCTCGGTCCTGGAGCGGGTCCCTTCGGGCGCGATCACCAGCAAGCCGCCCTGCTTCATACGGTCCAGGATTTGCCTCAGCGCAGAATAATCTGCATCGAAGCGGTTGAGCCAGACCGCGTTTGCCGCGCGCCCGATTGCTCCAAAGAGCGGATGATCCTTATATTTTTCGGCGACCGGCATAATGATGTCTTCACGGTCCAGAATGCACAACAGCGCGGCAGTGTCGAGCCGTCCCAGATGATTGGCAGCGACGATCACGTTCCCCTCCGGGAGCTTCTCGAGGCCACTGACCTCAATATCGGCGATGATCTTCATAAAAAAGCGGACGATGGAGCGCAATGTTCTGAATTTCATAGCGGCAATTGTACAATAAGCGCAGCAATCCTGGGGACAAGCGCAGCAGTCCTGTGAATAAAAAACGTGACACTCCAACAGGGTGCCACGTTAGGGGTAGAAGTTGAAAACTCCGGGAGGCTATCTCCACAAAAAGTCGTCGGAGCTTTTATTCTTCATCGTGTTCTGCGAGCCGTATTTTTCGAACATGCGCTGGAAAATCGCCATGTCGCTGGGAGCCATGTTGACGATCTCGAAGCCGACATTGTATGTATTGGGGTCCACATGGTCCGTGCGGCACCATTTGCTGCGGGCAACAAACACCATCGAATTTTTGTCCGCGACATCCGCGGTCAACTGGATTTGCATTCTGAAATCCTGCCCGGGGGGGATCTGTTTTGGGCAGTCCAGCCGGAAGCCGGCGGTGCTGATATCCGTAAGATATCCGATCAACTGTTTACTCAGGTCGTCTGTAACTTGCATGTAGTAGGTAAAGTCACGACGCGAAATCTTTCGCTTGTCTGGCATGATATTCGCTCCTTTCCTTCCTGTAAGTATAAAACAAGTGTAACCATGTTTCCATAGTAAAAAAATAACAGATTTGTAATTATTCATGATTTCTGCCAACTATTGGGGATTTGCAGGCTTTGTCTTC
>JAICQC010000580.1 GCA_025938055.1 Anaerolineales bacterium
GAAGATCAGCCGGAGCGTCTGCCGGAACGTAGCGGAGTTCGCGTTCCAGCTTGCCGCGCGCACTGGAGCGCGCGTCTTCGGCGGACCCAAGTTCACCGTCAGCCCGGTCTATGAAGGGATGTTCAAAGAGGAAATGGATGCTGCGGCAGCCCGTCACCCGGACGTAGCGTATGAGCCGCAGTTGATCGACGCAACCCTGGCGCTCCTGATGAAGATCGACGGCGATGCCTTGGTCATCCCCACCCTCAACCGTGACGGTGACTTGATTTCGGACCTGGTTCTGCAGATGTTCGGCAGTATCGCCGGGTCGGAGAGCCAGGTGCTGGCGTTCGACGATGACCTGCGCGTAAAGGTGGTTATGACCGAAGCGCCTCATGGCACGGCGCCTGCTCTCCAGGGCAAGAACATTGCCAACCCGATGGCAATGATCCTGGCGGGGGCGGCAACTCTGTCTTATATCGAGACGCCCAAGGCAGACGCGGCTTCACGCGCCATCTACGAGTCGGTGTTCGAGGCGGTCCACAACGAGAATACCACGCCTGACCTGGGTGGCAGGCTCTCCACCACCGAATTCACCGATGACGTGATCCAACGCGTTGGCACAAAGCTTGAAGTGTGGAGCGGCTTGCGCAATTAAAGAGGAGCTGGTCATGGCAAAGATCTCAAGCATCGCCTTTCGAGTCTATAACATGGATGCTATGGTAGCATTTTACTCGGCAGCCTTTCAAGTAGAGTTCCAGGAGGTGGACACCTACGGCGTCCGCTCGCAGTTCGGGGATGTGGGTGGCGTCACGCTGAAGTTCGTGCCCATCCGCGAGAGCGATGATTTCAAAAGTTTCCCGATCCACCAGCCCGGGTTCGTAGTGACAGATGTAGAAGCAGTCATTGATCTCGCGATAAAGCACGGCGGCCGCCAGGAAGGTCAGACGGTCCGCACCGAAGGCAAGACACAAGCGGCTGTGCGCGACCCGGACGGGAATACGATCGAGCTGTATTCGGCGTGATCGAAAACCCTGTTTTATAAAGATGTAACCTTTTAAGGGGGAAAATTCTTTGTCTGGAAACAGATGTAGCGTATACTAAATGTAAGCGGTTACAGTTCTCAAAAAAGAGAATTTTAAAGGGGTTCTGGAAAATCCATTGCGAAACGATTCGAGAAAGGAGACCACTGCCCAGAGTTTCTCTCCAATTTCCGTCAGCAGGTTTGTATACGCACCTAAACACAAAATCAGTTCTCGTGAGGAGAAAATAATGAAGACTAAAAATACAGCATTTACAATAATGCTTATTTTGAGCTTATCCATTAATTTATTGCTCTCTCCCTTTGCTGCTCCCGCGCTGGCAGCCACGCTGCCCATCATTGACGACTTTGAGGCTGGTCTTCCCAGTGGTACGGATACTAACGGCGCTGCGATCGGCTTTATCACATTCAATGATCCCAACAGCACAGTGGCGATCTCGACCACCGGCGCGCCTCCTGCGCCCGTGCCGGGCGCGAGCACTCCCAACAACGTTTTAAAGATGGATCTGAATGTCGTCTCGTTTGCCGGCTTCGTCCATAACTTCGAGAATGCTGCCGTCAACGCCTGGGTACCTCAGGATTGGAGCGCCTACGAAGGGATTTCGTTCTGGTTGTACGGCAACAACAGCGGCACCACCATGTTCGTAGACGTGCTCGACAATCGTAACCCGGGTTCCACCCGGGATGATGCCGAGCGCTGGTCCATCGATGTGACCGATGACTTCAGCGGGTGGAAAGAGATTAAGATCCCCTTCGAAAGCATGCACCGGAAGGAGATCGGAAACGGCGCGCCCAACGATGGATTCGGCCTCACCGAGGTGCATGGCTGGGCGCTGGGCACGATCACTACCCCCGCACCGCAGACGTATTATGTCGATCATGCCATGGTCTATGGGGTCGCGCCCGTCCGACCGTTGACCGTTGGTTTTACCGCCATCGACTATAAGTTCACCGAAGGCACGACGGCCACACTCACCGCCCGGCTCAGCAAACCCTCCAGCGACCCGGTGACAGTCAATTACGCGACCAGCTTCGGTCTGGCGATCCCGGACCGTGACTATACCCCGGCAAGTGGGATGCTGACATTCCCGCCCAATGTCACACAGCAGTCTTTCACCATCCAGACCATCGATAATCAAAAATATCAGGGCGAGCGCGGTGTGCTGGTGGAGCTTTCGAATCCGACCGGCGGCGCAGCACTGGGCATTCC
>JAICQC010000495.1 GCA_025938055.1 Anaerolineales bacterium
AGCGCAAGGATCAGAACTGAAAACACTTGAATTGTGGTTTTCATGCGTAACTCCTTTTTGATTCCTACAAAAACGTCTTTTGTTCCGGTGAAATCAAATCCACTCACCGGGCAACGCTGCGTTCAGATGATCCTTGTACCTCCTCTCTTTAGTCGTTGAAATCAGATATCTCTATAAGGTATTACAGCTTAATCGGACTGCCAAAACCAGAGCGGGAACTGCCAAAAACCGCCAATTATCAGCAAGGCGTTAAAACAGGAACCGGCAGCGCTGCGCCGGTCCATAAAAAGAGATGAGGAGCTGATTAATAGGGAAAAGTTATTTGTGGATTTCGAATCGCTTCACCGGTCCACGATTAGCCGGCCTTATCGATATGAATCAGATAGGCTTCGACCATGAGCAGGTTCCGTTCTCCCGCGCGCCGGACCACGCTTAACAGCTGGTCCATTTTCATCACTTCTTCGAGCTGTTCATCCACGAACCACTGCAGGAAGTTCTGCGCCAGATAATCGTTTCGAGCAACTGCCAGATCCATGAGACGATTGATCTGCCCTGTCACTTCTGTTTCCCAGGTGAGTGCCGCCTGCACTGCTTCTTCCGCAGAGGCAAAAACCGGCTTTGGGGCCGCAATAGCTGGAATTTGCAGTTCCCCCTGCGTGTCCAAAACGTAATGGACAAATTTTGTCGCGTGCACTTTCTCTTCTTCCGCCTGTTCGAAAAATAGTTTTGCCAGAAGTGTGAGCTTTTGCGTGTGGAAATAACCGGCGATGCTTAAATACTGCAGACTCGCACCGAACTCACGCCCAATCTGTTCGTTGATTGCGCTTGCCAATTCAGGGCTGATCAGCATGTGAACTCCTTTTGGATTTTCCTTTGTAAAAGGCGCGGCTAGCCTGCACCTGGCTGAGGTACATCATTGGGGTGTTCGAGAAAGAAAACGGATATCTCTTCATAGGGCTCTTCACCGACTTTGACGCCGCGGTGGACCCGGTCTGTTGGCTCATCCCAATCGACCAGCCCAGGAGTGACGGCGAAGCGCTGACCTTTACTCCCATCGCGATATTCAATGGCGATTTCACTTCCCTGCAAAATAACGGTCACCCGATGAAAGGGGTCATGATGCCAGGGCATGGCTTCACCGGCTTCGAGATGAATACGGCGTACAAGGGTATTTCCACGTCTGATCAAAACTTCGTCTTCCATATTGTCTCCTTATTTGATTCTATCCTCGATTTCCCAGGCATGATCGAGCACATGCCATGCCACGCGTCGGACGAAATAGCGCGGCGTCCAGCGGATGCCGCCGCGAGGTCCGCGCTCTGCTATCTCGCCGTGTGCCGCAGCTGTCAAACCTTCCAGGATTGCTTTGCGGGTCTGCTTCAATGCCTGACTATGACCTGCTGTGTCACCTGCCTCAGCCTTCCATCCCAGGCTTGAGAGATAACCTGAATCAGACCCAAGCAGGTGTTCAATGATCCCCTTAACTTCTCTGCCTCCGCCACGAGGTCCCTTGCGAAGTTTTTTGCCAGCAGCAGACTTTGTGGCTGCATCAAGAGCACGCCAGCAAGCTTTTAACAGTTCCTGAAAATGCTTGAGTTCTTTTTCTGTGACCGGATCTCCATCGCGCGACGGTGCGAGACCGGGTGCACCAAAGTCCGTCGTCGCATTGCCTTCCAGTCTCTCAACGATTGAGAAAGCAGATGTTTTGGTGGGGGCGTGAAAGCCGAACTCTTTGGTTCGCAGGATGCGTGTGTAACGTGGCCCATAGTCCACCAGCGCTTGCAGAGCCGACTCTTCATCTCGCCCGCTCCGGCACCAACCCGGCCAATCCATGGCACCCGCGAAGATTCGCTTCTTCCCGATTTCGAGATATACCTTGATCGACTTCGCTGTCATTTGTTCCAATCACTCCTGCGGTTGACCCAGGGGAAGGGAATTTCAGGGACTGGCAAGCCAAGCGCCTTGCAGATGGGCTCCCATCCCTGAGCCGCATTCCACACTAATACGCGTTCAGGGGGAATCGCCTTTCTCACCTGGGCATTGTGCTGCTCGTAGGCTGTGATCATCTTTCCGGCATTATCCCATTGCTTGCTTCCTGTAAACCGCTCGAGCAGGCTTGTTAGCCCGCGGCCTTCATTCCAATCTGCCGCGAGCGCCATCCGCGCGAAGGGCAGGAACGTTTCATCACAACTTTGCCACCATGTTTCGGGGTCCTCGCGTATTGAGAGCAGCACCAACGCATCTGGATAGGCATCGCTCAGCTCACGCCAAAACATGGATGCGGGCCAGTCCACCGCGGCGATATATCCGTCGAACACCTCATCCCAGTTCGCAATTCCGCCTGCCAGCGCGAGATCCCAGCCGCCCCCGAGATTGAACGGATGACCGGGAATTACGCTCATGTGATAACAACGTCCGCCGAGCAGATACTCCAGTGCCACCACCAGGGAGGCTGTGCCCGTACGCGGAAGACCCGCACCTACAACTCTAAGACTCATGGTTTCTCGAGTGCCAGTCTCATTTCAAAAAACGCCAGGACAAAAGTAAGCGGCGCAAAGAACCAGTTCCCGGCGGCGACGCCAGATACAAGGTTTCCAATCGTATTCAAAGAAGTCAGAAGGATATTGCGTGCCAGGTTTGCACTGATCACTCTTTTCATCAACTCTCTCCTTTGAATTTTAGTTGAACAGCAAAACCACACCAAGGATAACGAGCCATAGAGACCACAGAATATAACTGATCGCATTGATCGCACCTGCTGCTTTGAATCCGCTTTCTTCAAACAAGCCGATGAAGATGCCCATGGCTGGCAGGAACCCGATCCATCCTATCCAGGGGCTGAAGAGAGGCGATTGCGTTACAGCCAGAGCAATGAAACCAGACCAGAGGCTTGTAAGTAGATAACCTAAATGTTCACCAACAGCAACACCGGCATAGCGGTGAAAGGCTTGAAAGACCACAGCAATACTATCACGGGTTGCCTGGGTGCTCTCCGGTTCAAGGTAGGTTTTTGCCAGATACGGGACAAGAAACGTCCAGCGTATTAAGCCAAGAAATTGGACAAGCCCAGCCAGTACGCCAATCGTTGTGGCAAGAGACATGTATGGAGTGCGCTCACTGGCAAGTGTTTGATGAACCAGGATGGTAACAGGAATGAAAAGCAGTGCGGTGAATGCAAATGCATACCAGGTTGCAATGAGCCGTGAACCACCCGCGTTGAATTGACGCAGGATATAGTCGGTCGG
>JAICQC010000043.1 GCA_025938055.1 Anaerolineales bacterium
AGCGGGGTCTGTGAAAGCTAGTGACACAGCTGTACTCTTAACCAAAAAATCCTTGGGAAGAGCCATTCCGCTATCAGCAAATGCACGACGCGCCAGCGTATTCTTCACAACATGGAACTCGCCGCCTGCTTCACGGATCTTGGCACGGATGTTATCCAGGTCCTTCATCCTGACACCGGTGTATTCCACAAGGATCACTGCCTGGCTGCTATTCGTCCAATCTGCGTACTGGGCTAGCAGTTCGTCTTTGCGTTCTTTTGATATTGCCAAAGGGTACTCACCTCCTTTCAATTAAAAAGTCTCTGCCACTCGCTGCGCGAGGCAAAGACTTTGAGCAATCCCAAGGAGGGATACGGCTTACGCCGATGTTTGCTTTCGTCTTCACCTGAGCAGGAAATTAAGTGGGGCACGGCAATTAACCGAGCACCACACCCGCCTTCATGGGCGAAGCAACCCTGTGGGTTGGCGAAGTGGCTATAGGATTATCGAGTTATTTTACTCGGTTCCCTCAAGTTTGTGTGTATCTGCAGGATTCACTTTAATGCCAGGTCCCATGGTCGTCGAAAGGGTGATGCGTTTAATGTACTCACCCTTCGCGCCAGCCGGTCGGGCTTTATGGACCGCATCCATCAGCGCGGCGAAGTTCTCATAAAGCTGGTTGGCGTCGAACGAGACCTTGCCAACAGACACATGAATATTGGCGGTCTTATCGAGACGGAACTCGACACGGCCCGCTTTCGCTTCTTTGATCGCCCGGGCGATGTTGTCTGCGCCGACGACGGTACCTGCCTTCGGGTTCGGCATCAGACCGCGCGGACCCAGCACACGTCCCAGGCGGCCGACCCTGCCCATCGCGTCGGGTGTGGCAATCGCGACATCAAAATCGAGCATGCCGCCTTCGATCTTTTTCATAGTCTCGTCATCATCCGCCACGAGGTCGGCACCAGCAGCACGCGCCGCGGCGGCACCCTCACCCTGTGCGAAGACCAGAACGCGAACCGTCTTGCCCAGACCATGCGGCAGAACGACGACATCACGCACCTGCTGGTCCGCCTGACGCGGGTCAAGCGCGGTGCGCATGTGAACTTCCACTGTTGAATCGAACTTGGTGATGCTGGTTTCCTTCGCGAGGGCAACTGCCTCGTGCGGGGAATATTCCTTGTTCAGGTCCACCTTAGCCAGAGCGGCTGTATATTTTTTTCCGTGTTTAGCCATTTTATCCTCCGTGGTGCAAGCGGGTCTTGTACTGAACGGCAGCTGCCATTCACCGCAACCCTCCCACAATCTAGTCGACAACCGTAATGCCCATCGAACGGGCAGTACCTTCAATTTGCTTGATCGCGCCATCGAGATCAATTGCGTTCA
Organism: Anaerolineales bacterium; assembly: GCA_025938055.1. The sequence goes on from JAICQC010000043.1 coordinate 1,366, forward strand.
GATCCTTCATTTTCTGTTCCGCAATATCTTTCACTTGCGCACGTGTTACCTTACCGATCTTTTCCTTGTTCGGCACCCCGGAACCCTTCTCAACCTTTGCAGCCTTGCGCAACAGCACAGCCGCCGGAGAAGTCTTCAACACAAAGGTGAACGAACCATCTGTATAGACCGTGATCTCTGCCGGGAGAACTTCGCCCTGCCGGTTCGATGTGCGGGCATTGTACTCCTTACAGAAAGCCATGATATTAATACCATGACCAGCCAACGCCGGACCCACCGGGGGCGCCGGGTTGGCTTTTCCAGCTTCAAGCTGGAGACGAACGATTGCCTTAAACTTCTTTGCCATTTTTACTCCTTTGTGGTTTTGGCGTGACGCTGTAGCGTCACTCCCACGATATCAAGTTACGGATCTGGATTAACGCTTCGCGCAAGCCGCAACCTGTTACTGTTTAATTGATGCTCCTTCGTCCTGAGCGATGTGACGCTTCAGCGTCACGTAGCCGAAGGATTATGCTTTTTCGACCTGCAGGAAGTCGAGCTCGACAGGTGTTTCACGCCCGAAGAACGAAACCATCACACGGACCTTCGTACGCTCCATGTCAATCTCGGAGACAACGCCGCGGAAGTCATTGAACGGACCGTCGACAATCCGCACGCGTTCCCCGACTTTGAAGGTAACCTTGACGGTTGGCGCTTCGGCTTCCATGCGCTTGACGATCTGCGCGACCTCTTCCTGGCGCAGAGGCGTGGGGTTGTTACCCATGCCCACAAAACCGGTCACGCCAGGTGTATTACGCACCACATACCAGGACTCTTCCGTCAATGCCATATTCACCAGCACGTAGCCGGGGAAGATATGGCGTTCCACAGTGCGGCGCTTGCCATCCTTGACTTCGATCTCTTCCTGGGTGGGGATGACAACATCGAAAATCTTGTCTTTCATACCCATGGTCTCGATACGCTGCTCGAGGTTGTGACGCACTTTATTCTCGTAGCCTGAATAACAATGGATCACATACCATGCCGGACCTTCTGTTGGTTCGGGTGCGGGCAGCGCATCGGACGAGGAGACAGGCAGGCTCTCGAGAGCAGGAACGTCAACTTCATCTGATTCTTCCACCGGGGTGGCATCATCAGACGGTGAAATTGTTTCATCAGTAGGAGCCTCTACAGATTCGGCATCACTTGAGGGCGTGTCCGCTTCCGAATTAGATAGTAAAGATTCGTCCTCAGAATCCTGCGACTCCTCGATTTCATCCTCTATTGATTCACGTCCAAACTGATCTTGCGGTTCCTGCACAGACATAAGATTCTCAAATTCCTCTTACGAAAAGCCCAGTATCAAATTCAACAGGGCTCGAGCACCAGCATCGGTCACACCAAGGATGAGTCCCATAATAACCATCACCAGCAAAACCAGCCCGGTCAACTGCCGCGCCTCGGGCCAGGTCGGCCAGGACACTTTCCGAAGCTCACCGGTCGTCTCCCGGAAGAATGACTGGATTGGATTGGACTTCCTGCTTCTATCTCTGTCAGCCACGATGACTCCTTCGTGTTTCTTACGGCTAAAACGCCGCCCTCAAGACAGCGGCGTTGCCATCATTGTACAGGCCAGGCAGGACTTGAACCCACAACCGCTCGTTTTGGAGACGAGAGCTCTACCAATTGAGCTACTGGCCTTTATGAGATGGGGATGAACCCCACCTCTACTTACTTCGTTTCACGGTGCGTTGTATGCTTTCTACAACGCGGACAAAACTTGCTGAACTCAAGACGGTTCGGGTCGTTTCGTCGATTCTTTTCGGTCGTGTAATTTCGCTCTTTACAGTCACTGCACTGAAGTGTAATGACCGGGCGAACATCTTTCTTCTTGGATGCCATTCTAACGTACCAACTTTCTTTCTCTTATTCCAGTATTTTGGTAACGACGCCGGCGCCAACGGTGAGACCACCTTCGCGGATGGCGAACTTGGAGCCCTGCTCCAGCGCCACCGGCACGATCAACTCCACCGTCAGGTTGATGTCATCGCCTGGCATCACCATCTCCACACCTTCCGGCAGGGTGATGTTGCCCGTCACATCCATGGTCCGGATGTAGAACTGCGGTCGATACCCGCTGAAGAATGCCTTGTGCCGCCCACCTTCTTCCTTCTTCAGCACGTACACCTGCGCCAGAAACTTCTTGTGCGGCGTCACACTGCCTGGCTTGGCCAGCACCTGCCCGCGCTCCACATCCTCCCGCTCGATGCCGCGCAGCAGAATGCCCGCATTGTCTCCCGCCACCACTTCGTCCAGTTCCTTGTGGAACATTTCCGTACCCGTGATGACCGACGACTTCGTCGCACGCAACCCCACGATCTCCACCGGATCGCCCTTCTTGGCAGCCCCGCGATCCACACGTCCCGTCACCACCGTGCCGCGTCCCTTGATCGAGAACACATCCTCCACCGCCATCATGAACGGCTTCTCCGTCTCGCGCTTCGGCTCGGGAATGTACTCGTCGATCACCCGCAGCAGCTCACGGATGCTCTCATACTCCGGGGCGTTCGGATCCGTGCTCTTGCTGTCCAGCGCTTCCTTCGCACTCCCACGCACGATCGGCGTCGAGTCACCCGGAAAGTCGTAGCTCGTCAGCAGTTCGCGCAGTTCCAGTTCCACCAGCTCCAGCAGCTCGGGATCGTTCATCTGATCCACTTTGTTCAGGTACACCACAATGCTCGGCACTTCCACCTGGCGAGCCAGAAGCACATGCTCGCGCGTCTGCGGCATCGGTCCATCCGGCGCTGCCACCACCAGGATCGCACCATCCACCTGTGCCGCTCCCGTGATCATGTTCTTGATGTAGTCCCGGTGTCCCGGCATGTCCACGTGGGCATAGTGACGCTTCTCCGTCTGGTACTCCACGTGCGCAATGTTGATCGTGATCCCGCGCGCTTTTTCCTCCGGCGCATTGTCGATCTGGTCGTACGCCCGGTATTCCGCATTCCCCATCATCTGCGACACCTTCGTGATCGCTGCCGTCAGCGTCGTCTTCCCGTGGTCGATGTGTCCCATCGTCCCCACGTTCAGATGCGGCTTGCTCCTGTCATATTTCTGCTTCGCCATTGAAGAATCTCCTTCTAATAAATGAAAGCGTTAGTTATTTTAAGATTTCCTGCGCCACAGACTGCGAAACTGGCGCATAGTGATCAAATTCCATGCTGGAAACGCCGCGTCCCTGTGTGGCTGAACGCAAATCAGTAGCATAGCCAAACATTTCACCCAACGGAACGTGAGCACGGACGGCTTGAGCATTACCCGGGCGCACTTCCAAGCCTTGAATGCTTCCACGGCGGCTGTTCAATTGACCGATGACATCACCAAGATATTCATCTGGGACAACAACTTCAACTTTCATGATCGGCTCAAGCAGAACAGGTGAACCTCTCTGGACACCTTCCTTGAACGCCATGGAGCCAGCCATCTTGAAAGCCATTTCACTCGAGTCCACCTCATGGAATGAACCATCGAACAACGTGATCTTCATATCTACAACTGGATATCCAGCCAGTACGCCGCTATCAGCTGCTTCAAAAACGCCTTTTTGCACAGCGGGGATAAATTCCTTCGGGATCGCGCCACCAACGATCTTGTTTTCAAAAATAATTCCACTGCCGCGATCACCCGGTTCGAGCGAAATTACAACATGACCATATTGACCATGCCCGCCCGACTGCTTGGCATACTTGAAATCCACTTTCGGGACAGCACGAGTAATGGATTCTCGGTAGGCGACCCGTGGCTTGCCAATGTTCGCCTGGACGCGGAACTCACGCAGCATACGATCCACGAGGATGTCGAGATGAAGCTCTCCCATCCCCGAAATGATCGTCTGACCAGTGTTCTCATCGGAGCGGACGCGGAAGGTGGGGTCCTCCTCTGACAGTTTGCGCAGAGCCTCACCCATCTTTTCCTGATCGCCGCTGCTTTTCGGTTCGATCGCAATGGAAATGACCGGCTCGGGAAACGAAATGCTTTCGAGAATAATTTTCTTCGTATCACAGAGTGTATCGCCGGTGAAGGTCTCCTTCAGACCCAGGACCGCGCCGATATCACCTGCTCGCACTTCCGTAATATCCTCACGTCGGTCAGCATGCATTCGGATCAGGCGGCCGATGCGCTCGCGCCTGCCCTTGCTGGTATTGGTTACCATCTGACCCTGAGAAAGCACACCGGAGTACACACGGAAGTATGCCAGACGCCCCACATAGGGATCTGTTACGATCTTGAAGACCAGCGCGCTCAACGGTGCGCCATCTTCCGAGGGAAGCTCAATGGGCTCCTCGCGATCGATATCTGTTCCTATGACCGGTGGAACATCCGCAGGGGAGGGCAGATAATCAACCACCGCGTCCAGCAGGACCTGAACACCTTTATTCTTTAAGGATGAACCACAAAAAACCGGCGCTGCCTGATTGGCGATGACACCTTTTCTCAGAGCAGCCTTTAATTCCTCAACGGTGATGTCCTGACCTTCCAGGTACTTGAATGTAAGATCATCGTCAAGCTCGGCAATTCTCTCCACCATATACGCACGCGCTTCCTGTACCTGGGCCTTTAATTCCTCTGGAACATCAACGATCTTAGGTTCTTTCCCTAGGTCGTCGCCCCAGACGATAGCTTTTTCTTCTAAGAGATCGACAATTCCACGGAACGTTGCCTCAAAACCGATGGGAAGCTGCATCGGAATGGGGTTAGCGCCGAGACGTTCCTTGATGGTCTCAATCGTCCGCTCGTACGAGGCGCCAACACGATCCATCTTGTTGACAAAACAGATGCGCGGGACGCCATAGCGATCTGCCTGACGCCAGACCGTCTCACTTTGCGGCTCCACACCCTGAACGGCATCGAACACAACAACGCCCCCATCCAAAACACGCAGGGAGCGCTGAACTTCGGCTGTAAAATCGATATGCCCCGGAGTATCAATTAAGTTGAATTGATACCCTTTCCACTCCGCAGATACGGCAGCAGAAACGATCGTAATACCACGCTCTCGTTCCTGAACCATCCAATCGGTAACCGTAGTTCCCTCATCCACAGAACCGATGCGATGAGTCTTGCCCGTGTAAAACATGATCCGCTCGGTAGTTGTTGTCTTACCGGCGTCAATGTGGGCAATAATTCCAATATTTCTGTACTTCTCGAGCGGATACTCACGGGCCATTCGTTAATCTACCTCTACTATTCCTCTAAATCGCCTACACACGGTAATGCGAGAAGGCGCGGTTTGCTTCTGCCATTTTATGGGTTTCGTCACGCTTGCGGATTGCGGTACCGGTTTCATTAAAAGCATCAATCAATTCGCCGGCAAGCTTGTCCGGAAAGGATTTCCCCGAACGATCACGAGCCGCAGACAAAATCCAGCGGATCGCCAGTGTCATGCGGCGGTCCGACGAAACTTCCATAGGTACCTGATAGGTCGCGCCACCCACGCGGCGCGGGCGGACTTCCATAACCGGGGAGACATTCTTAAGGGCAGTCTCAAAAACCTCGATTGGGCTTTTCTGAGTGCGCTGCTGAATCAATTCCATAGCATCATAAACGAGACCGGTGGCAACGCTTTTCTTGCCGCGCTTCAAGACGTGCTGGACCATGGTCTGAACCTGCACACTGTTATAACGGATATCAGGGAGGATTTCCCGTTGTTCGGGTTTTGCTCTACGCATAATTAACTACTCCATCAACTACTTGGGGCGCTTCGCGCCGTACTTCGAGCGGCCCTGTTTCCGATTTGCGACACCGGCAGTATCCAGGGAACCGCGCACAATGTGATAACGCACACCCGGCAGGTCTTTCACACGGCCGCCACGTACCAACACCACAGAGTGTTCCTGCAACTGATGCCCTTCGCCCGGAATGTACGCGGTCACTTCGATGCCGTTCGATAAACGGACACGGGCGATCTTCCGCAGCGCCGAATTCGGTTTCTTCGGGGTCATGGTACGCACGATGGTACAAACGCCGCGCTTTTGCGGTGCACCTCTTTCCTGGCGCACACGACGCTGTTTGTACGAGTTCAATGTGTACTGCAGAGCAGGAGCCTTGCTTTTAACTCGCTTATTCTTGCGGCCCTTACGGACCATTTGATTGATTGTCGGCACGATTCGCCTCCGGTTACTACTTTCTTTACAATGATTTGACAATACGTTGTCGCAAGAAATAAGGCCATCAAAATTACACTGATGGCCTCATTTATAGTGCCATGCCTTGTAGCGGGATTATTGCCGCTTTATCTTTTTGGCAACGGAGAGTGATTTTATCATTCACTCTACGTGCCGTCAAGATTACTTGGTCATTAAGTTGTTGCCAATACCAAGCAAACCTGTATCCAATTTCGGTGGATGCTGTTTTTCTTCATCCTTGCCAAACTTGACAACATCGCCACCTTCATTGATCGCCTCCACAGCCAGACCAAGTGACTGCAATTCCTTTACCAGCACGCGGAATGATGCAGGGATGCTGGGCTCCTCAATGGGCTCGCCCTTCACGATCGCTTCATAGGTGTTGACGCGTCCCTGAACATCATCAGATTTCACCGTCAGCATTTCCTGAAGTGTGTATGCCGCGCCGTAGGCTTCAAGCGCCCACACTTCCATCTCACCAAAACGCTGACCACCAAACTGTGCCTTACCACCCAGCGGCTGTTGCGTAACCAGACTGTACGGACCGGTCGAGCGCGCATGGACTTTATCTTCCACCAGGTGGTGCAGTTTCAATACGGTCATCACGCCAACCGTCACCGGCTGGTCATAAGGAATGCCGGTTTTGCCGTCACGCAGCATCTGCTTGCCAAGGGTTGGCATCGGCTCTCCGCTGGCGCTTGTGATCTCCTGGGCTACTTCCAGTACGCGGGCTTCCGCAATCCTACCGGTGTGTCCGTGGCTTTCAATCCACAGGCGCAGACAGGCGCTGATCGCAGCGGTGTCGTACTGTCCACGTTCGCGGGGGTCCACACCCTCGGGATGGAAGATCGTTTCGGGATCATACCCTCGGTCGCGCAGCCACTCGGATGCAGTTGCATGCCGCGCGTAATCTACATCATGCAGATCGTAGGGATCATATTCGCGCTCACCCAGCCATTCTTCCAGATAAAGCCGTCTGACTTCATCGTCATCCTGGATAGACTCTGGATCGTATTCCTGCTGCTTGATCCATTCCCAGGCAGTGGCTGCTGACTCTTTCCATGCCTGATCCACAATCCAGGCACGGGCGAGTTCGGCTTCGATCTCCGCTTCTGAAGCTCCGTCGAAGACCGGGGTAATGGCGCGATAGCCAAGACGCTTTGCAGCCCATCCGAGATGGACCTCCAGCACCTGGCCGATATTCATACGCCCGGGCACACCCAGCGGATTCAAGATAATATCCACGGGCGTTCCATCTTCAAGGAAGGGCATATCCTCCACAGGAACTACTTTGGAGACTACGCCTTTGTTCCCGTGACGGCCTGCCATCTTATCGCCGGCGGTCAGCTTGCGGCGCTGAGCCACCGAGACGCGCACCATCATATCCACACCCGCGGAGAGATCGGAATTCTCCTCGCGTGTGAAGACTTTTACATCCACGACCTTGCCACGTTCACCATGCGGCATGCGCAGCGAGGTATCTTTCACGTCACGTGACTTCTCACCAAAGATGGCGCGCAGGAGGCGTTCTTCAGGAGTCAGTTCCTTCTCACCTTTCGGTGTGATCTTGCCAACCAGAATATCGTTAGGTCCCACTTCCGCGCCAATGCGGATGATGCCGTTCTCATCGAGGTCCTTGATCGCGTCTTCACCAACGTTGGGAATGTCGCGAGTGATTTCCTCCGGACCTAATTTGGTGTCGCGCGCCTCGACCTCATACTTTTCAATATGAACGGAGGTAAAGCGGTCCTCCTGCACCAGGCGTTCAGAGATCAGGATGGCATCTTCGAAGTTGCCGCCTTCCCACGAAAGGAAAGCTACCACCACGTTTTGACCAAGAGCCAGTTGACCACTTTCGGTCGAGGAAGAGTCGGCAATAATATCGCCCTTCTTGATCTTTTGTCCCTTCACAACCGCGGGACGCTGATCGATACAGGTGCTCTGATTGGAGCGCTGATACTTGCGCAGCTGATATGTATGAAGGTTGCCTCGTTCTTTCACAGTGATCGTATTGCCAGTCACCGACGTCACTTCACCATCTGCCTCAGCCACCACTACCTGACCCGAGTCGAGCGCGGCATGGTATTCCATGCCGGTTGAGACGAGTGGGATTTCCGGGCGGACGAGCGGGACAGCCTGCGCCTGCATGTTCGAGCCCATCAGGGCGCGGTTTGCATCATCATGCTCCAGGAACGGGATGAGCGCGGCGCTGATGCCCACAACCTGGTGCGGCGCGACGTCCATGTAGTCCACCGATTCCGGCGTGGAGAAGATAAAGCCAGAGTGATAACGGCAGGACACACGGTCACGCACGAACTCGTTCTTCTCGGTGAGCGGCGCATTTGCCTGCGCGATTACATATTTATCTTCTGCATCGGCAGACAGATAATCAAATTGATCGGAGACGTAGGGAGCGATGCTGACCGGATTGCCAGTCCTGGCAATCCTCTTCATCATTTTGGCGTCGATCATCTCGCCGCTCTTGAGCAGGACTTCGCTTGATTTTGGGTCGACGACATTCTCACGCAGTGTGCGCCCTTCCAGGCGCTCATCATCCGCTTGCATGGTGCGGAACACTTTGCGGTACGGGGTCTCGATAAACCCATACTCGTTTACACGCGCGAAGGAAGCGAGGCGGCCGATCAAGCCGATGTTCGGACCTTCTGGTGTTTCGATCGGGCAGATGCGCCCGTAGTGAGAGTGGTGCACGTCGCGCACATCGAAGCCAGCGCGCTCGCGGCGCAGACCGCCCGGACCCAATGCCGAGAGCGTGCGTTTATGGCGCAGCTCGGCAAGCGGGTTAGTCTGGTCCATGAACTGCGACAACTGGGATGAACCAAAGAATTCGCGCAGCGCCGCAACCACAGGACGGATATTCACAAGAGTCACCGGTGAGAGCTGTTCCTGGTCGCGGATGGACATGCGCTCTTTGATCACGCGTTCCATACGGCGCAGACCGATGCGCAGCTTGTTCTGGATCAGTTCCCCCACCGTCTTGACGCGGCGATTGCCCAGATGATCGATATCATCGGGCGGCTCGACACCGTTGTTGATCTGGATCATACGGCGTAACAGGCGAATGATATCGCTTTTGGTCACGGTGCGGTGTGGGATGGGGACTTCCAAATCGAGTTTCTGATTCAGCTTGTAGCGGCCGACTCGTTCGAGGTCATAATGCCGCTGGTCGAACAACTGCTCCTCCAGGAACTGGCGGGCGTTCTCCAACGTGGCAGGGTCGCCGGGACGCATCTTGCGGAAGAACTCGATTAGTGCCGCCTCGGCGATGGTCTGCTTATTGGAAACCTCCCACTCCGGCTCCTGCTTGAGCGTGGATGCCATAAAGAGGCGCTCCGGGTTATTATCCACATCCTGGAACAGGGACAGGATTTCCTCGTCGCTGCCGGTCTTCAAGGGAGAGTCTTTCGTCCCATCATCGACGGCAGCCAGCGCACGCAAAAAGACCGTGATCGGCACGGTGCGTTTACGGTTGAATTTTAAGATAATGTAATCGGACTTACGGGTTTCAAATTCCATCCACGCGCCGCGGTCTGGGATCAGCTTGGACATTGCCAGCGGACGACCAGTGGCGCGGTCGGTGGGTGCTTCGAAGTACACGCCGGGGGAGCGGATCAACTGCGAGACAACGACGCGCTCCGTTCCGTTAATAATGAACGTGCCCTTATCAGTCATCTCGGGGAAGTCACCCAAGAAGATATCCTGCTTGATCGGTTCGGGAACATCGGGACCCGCCAGCAATACGGAAACGTACAGCGGACTGGCATAGGTGAGATCGCGTTCTACGCATTCTTCAATATTGTGTTTGGGGTCACCAAACCAATACTTCAAGCCCCACTGTTTTGCTTCGGGGCCGCGGCTGGGGAAATATAACTTCATCCCCTTGTTATACGATTCGATCGGCGAGACCTCATGGAAGAGGTCGCCGAGACCCTCTTTTTTGAGGCGTTCAAATGAATCGAGTTGGACTTCAATTAGATTGGGTAGTTTGATGTCAATGGGGATACGCGCGTAACTCTTGCGGGGTAAAGAAGACATTCAGTTCACTCCTGGCCTGGGGTGGTGAGACGGATTCAACGTGCCGCATCAATCCCTGTAATTTATTTATTTTGGATGTTGTACAAGATGTAAATCTGGAGACGATGCAACTGGCGGTAGACACACAAATCCATCCCGCGACATTTGGCGGGATAGCAAACTGTGATTATATATGAAAATTCATTTATGCGCAAGGGATTCTCTAGACTGATTTCCACCCTTTTCCCTGTTTACGAACGGGCGGATTCTATCACATTCTTGCATTTCCGCAACCCGAAACCAGCAAGCGGGGTTTTGATTGATAGATTCTTTAAAATCAACTCTTTCCGGAGGCACCATGACCACACCGCAGGCTGCAGTGAACGACAGGCGTGAAATCTTCGGCTGGGGCATGTACGACTGGGCAAACTCAGCGTTCAGTACAACCGTTGGAACAGTTTTCCTTGGTCCATACATTGCCTCCCTGGCAGCGGCCGCAGCCGGTGCGGATGGACTGGCTCGTTTTTTCGGAATTCCCGTTGCACCAGATTCATTTCTGCCCTATTGTATTTCGCTCTCTGTGGGGCTTCAGGTGCTCTTTCTTCCCATCCTCGGCGCCATCGCTGACTATTCCCATTTGCGCAAGAGTATGATGCGTCTCTTTGCCACCATTGGGGCGGCTGCAACGATTGCGATGTTCTTTGTGCTTGGAGATCTATGGTGGCTGGGAGGGGTGCTCTTTATCATCGCCAACCTTGCCTTCGGTGCCGCGATCGTTTTTTACAACGCGTATCTCCCGGATATCGCCAGTGAAGACCAGCGTGATCGAGTCTCTTCCTATGGCTGGGCAATGGGGTACCTGGGCGGGGGGCTCTTGCTGGCGCTCAACCTGGCATTCTTTATTTTTAGCGAAGACATCGGCGTGCCCGGCGATCTGGCTGTCCGCATCAACCTCGCCTCAGCAGGACTCTGGTGGCTGGGATTTTCTTTTCTGACGTGGTCGCGGCTCCGCACGCGCCGGGCGGCGCGTCCCCTGCCCTCTAATGAGACGTATCTCAGCGTTGGATTCAAACAATTAGGAAAAACGTTCCGCGAGATGAAAAATTTCCCGGAAACGCTCAAATATCTTCTGGCGTACTTCCTTTACAACGATGGAATCCAAACCGTCATCGCCGTGGCTTCGACATTTGCAGCCGCCCCGCTTGCCCGCGGCGGTCTTGCGCTTCCACAGGATACCCTCATCGCTGTAATCCTCATGATCCAGTTTGTGGCATTTTTTGGAGCGCTCTTCTGGGGCAGGCTCGCCGGCTGGATCGGAGCCAAGCAGTCCATCATCGTCAGCCTGGTGATTTGGGCCGGCGTGGTGATCTACGCCTATAGCGGATTGCAAGGCGAGTCACGTGTGATCCAGTTCTTTATCCTCGGCATCTTTATTGCCATCGTTCTAGGCGGGTCTCAGGCGATCAGCCGCAGCCTCTTTGCGCAGATGATTCCTGTAGGCAAGGAAGCCGAATTCTATTCCTTTTATGAAGTCAGCGAACGCGGCACCTCGTGGACAGGACCGTTGATCTTTGGTCTGGCGAACCAGGTTTTTGGCAGCCTGCGCTACGGGATTCTTTCCCTCATCTTCTACTTTATCGCAGGTTTGATAGTCCTTCCTTTGGTGAATGTTCAAAAGGCAAAGGATGATGTGAAGAAACATTCGTGAACAAAAGACCGAGGCGATGAGTCTCGGTCTTTTGTAAATCATGATAATTTTTACAATTTGGGCAAGACAATGGATTGCTGCTTCTGATATTTCCCTTTCTTATCCGCGTACGAGACCTCACATTCTTCATCCGCTTCGAAGAACAGCACCTGGGCTAAACCTTCATTGGCATAGATCTTGGCAGGTAATGGAGTTGTGTTCGAGATTTCCAGCGTGACGAAGCCTTCCCACTCCGGCTCGAAGGGAGTGACGTTCACGATAATTCCACATCTGGCATACGTTGACTTTCCAAGGCAGATCGTCAGCACTTTGCGCGGGATGCGAAAATATTCCACGGTCCGGGCGAGGGCAAAGGAGTTAGGGGGGATAATGCAGACATCGCCTATGTAATCCACCATGGATTTGGTATCGAAGTTCTTCGGGTCCACAGTGGCAGAAAAGACATTCGTAAAAATCTTGAATTCATCCGCGACACGGACATCGTATCCATACGACGAAACGCCGTAAGAGACCACGCCATTGCGGACCTGCTTCTCCTCGAACGGTTCGATCATACGGTGTTCATTCGCCATCTTGCGGATCCAGTGATCAGGTTTGAGTCCCATATTTTTCTCCAAAGTTGATTGTTTAGGTGACAGTCACCTTATTTCACAATAAAAACAACCTGCGTAAGCTTGCCCGATTCTACTTCAACCCAGCGATCGAGGATCTGACCGTTCATTTCAACTGCGATGCGATAACGACCGGCAGGCAGGTCACCAAACACTGCGTTTTCCTCTCCGGTCAGCGTATCAGGAGAATAGGTCGCCCCATAATAGACTTTGACTGGAGACTGGGATGGATCTGAATAAAATCCGATCGTGAAGTTTGCATTTCTTAATAGATTGCCCCCTCCATCAAGAACGGAAATCACCAGGACTCCCAACCGATTCCCGTTTTCATCCCTGGTGGGGACCAGCCAGAGCTCAGGGTTCTGTGTGGCGAAATAATCCTCCGCATTTCCCTGGCGGACTTCGAAGTGAAGGTGGCTGCCGATTGCGCCGCCTGTCCAACCGACCTCGCCGATCTTGTCTCCCGCCAGAACCTTCTGATCTACTTCGACATCGATTTTTGAAAGATGAGCGTAGAAAGTGAACACTTCATCCTGGTGCTCGATGACGATAAGATTCCCATAGAAATTCTGCCAGGGCGAATACGTTGCTTGCGCATCGGGTCCTGCAAAGATCACCGTGCCCTCACCTGCGGCATGGACAGGTGTGCCGCTTGGGTTGGAGAATTCCACACCGTGATGCGGGTCGCGCGTCCCGCTGGCGGTGGAACCGTAGCGATATCCCGGATCCACCAGATCATTTCCGGGCGGTTGGATGGGACGCTGAAAGATGAACTGACCCTCCATGATGCAATAATCTTCACGGAATGGATCACATAAAGCTGGCGGGGTGAATGTTTCCGTTGGTGTGACAGATGGAACAGGCGTTGGAGGAAGGACCGTGTTTGTTGGAATGATCGTTGTGGTCACAACAACAGCCGGAGTTTCAGTCGCTTCTATATTTGTACACGCTACAAGAGTTAAGAGAAGAAAATACAGCAGTCGCTTCATTGATTGAACTCTGGAGTCCGCCAGCTTGCTGGCGATATTTCAAGAGTATATCTGGTATTCAATTGTTATACTCAAATGTATGGGTAATTTTTTTCAAAATCTATCCACACAACCCACCGCATTACTTCGTCTCAAATGCAATGTATATAGTAACAGCAGCTATTTTATACAATCAACATTTGCTACATGAAAACAAGTGAAAAGAATTCGTTTTACAAACTCTCCTAGAACGTGCTGCATTGCTCGGCTGAAATTTACAAGCATGGGCAATCTTAAATAATCATTATCACTTCATCGGGCGAGCTCCAGAAGATACCATATCCTTGAAGAAACTTGCTCAGCAGTTACATTCGATCACAGCCATCCAAATCAACAAATGGGATCAAACTCCAGGTAGGTAGGTTTGGTTCAATTACTGGGACACATGCCTGACATATGAGCGATCCTACCTAGCAAGATTGCATTACATTCATATGAATCCTGCCAAACACGGGCTAACTGATAATCCGATAAATTACCCTTATTGTAGCTACAAGTGGTTTGTTGAGCTGGCTTATGAAGAAATAAAACGACAGGTCTTTGAACAGCCCATTGATCGTGTGAAGATCGTAGATGACTTTTGATCTTGTAGAATTCACCACTTAAAACGGGAGCAAGCTCCCTGACTCCATGGCTAAATCCCGCCGCGCTCGCTAATCGTCTTGCGGATTTCCTTTTCAAGTTCTTCTGCTTTTGCTTCAAGCTCTTTCAACTCTTCGAGCATCTTCTCCCCCACCGATTTGTCTTCGAGTGAATTGAGATTGATCTTCACGTTATATCCCGCGGCGGTCAACGCGGCGCGCGCCATGGAAAACCCGGACATGGAGTCACTAATCGCGTTGATGTTTGCCTCTTTGGCGCATTTCAACGCCAGATCCATGACCTTGACCACATCCTTTGCCACCCGCAGCGGGACATGCGCGGCATTAAAGGTCGCCACGTGGATCGCAGCGTTACGCTTGGTCTGCTCTTCATCCGTTTCCTTCGGCAGTTTGAACGCACCCATCACGGCTTCGAAGGCGGACGAGTCATCGTCCACCGCCTGGGTCAATTCCTTGCGCAGGCTCTCCGCCATCACGCGGATGGCTTGCATCTGTGCTTCGACCGCGGCGTATTTCTTCTTGCCGATCGTCAATCCCGCGACCATCGCGACGAGACCCGCACCCAGCGCGCCTGCATAGGCTGCCGCCGAGCCGCCGCCCGGAGTCGCGGTAGGGGCAGCTAACTCTTCGATAAAGGAAACAGGTTTTGGCTGCGGTGAAGAAGCAGACGAGTCCACAAGCCGGTATTCCAGGACCTGTTCATTGTCGAAGGCATCGAGCTGGGTATACCAGACCGCCGCGTCCACCAGCGCCTCCTGCGGGATCAACCCAACCAGTTCGCTGTGATGGATGCCAACTCCGTAACGCTGTGCTTCGCGCCGGATGGTTTCCACCACGCGAGCAATGGGGGTCTCGCGAAAGTTCGTGAGGTTCATCGAAACCTGGGCGTGTCCTTCCACCAGCAGCCCCAACGCCTTGACGTGACGCAGTCCGCCCGACGAATGCCGGATGGCTTTGGCAATCTTCCTGGCAATCTCCACATCATCAGTGGTGAGATAAACGTTGAAGGCGATGAGCGGGTTGCGCGCGCCGATGACCGTTGCGCCCGCCGGTCCCAGCCTGGCAGGGCCGTAATCGGGTTGGCGCTCGGGGTTGGATTCAATCTCAGCTTTGAGTCCCTCGTATTGACCTTTGCGAATCACCTCCAGATTGGCGCGTTCGGGTCGTGTTGCAGCGGCTTCATACAGATAGACCGGGATGCCGAGGTCGTTGCCGACACGCTCCCCAAGCCGCTTCGCGATGGCGATGCAGTCGTCCATGCTCGCGCCGTTGAGCGGGACAAAGGGAACCACGTCCGTCGCGCCGACGCGCGGGTGCTCACCGATATGGCTGTTGAGGTCGATCAGTTCCGATGCCGCTCGGATGGCGCGGAACGCGGCTTCCTCCACTGCGAACGGCGAGCCCGCAAACGTGAGCACTGTGCGGTTATGATCCAAGTCGGAGGAACAGTCGAGGAGCTTGACGTCGTCGACCGACTGGATGGCTGCGACGATCTGGTCAATCACTTCCGGTCGCCGTGCTTCGGAGAAGTTGGGGATACATTCGATAAGTTGAGTCATGGGTTTTTAGATTTACGATTTTGGATTTGCGATTTTGGATTTGTGAGGGCAATTATAAGGGGTGTGGAATGTCAGGGAGGCTTCTTTAAGAATATAGAAATATATGACAAAGTTCACCCTATTTATGTGATGAATTTACGCTGTATATGAC
>JAICQC010000063.1 GCA_025938055.1 Anaerolineales bacterium
CCGTTTTCGCCTAAAACACCCTGAATCGTACCCGAGGGGATCGTAAGTGTAATGTCGTTATTGGCATGGGTATTGCCAAAATACTTATGGATGCCGCGCAGCTCAACCTTCATGGGCTTTGTCCTTTTCGAGGAAGGTTTCTTTTTTAGTCAGATATCTAAACAAAAAGGGGGAAGGCAACTGCTGCCTTCCCCCCACAACGGCTGATTATTGTGGAACGCTCTGGCCTTCCATGCCTTCCAGTAATTGAGGCAGATACCAGACCTGTTGGTCAGTGGCAACTTCCCCTTCGGCGAGATACGGAGTGCCATCCTGCAGGTTGATGGGACCTGTCCACAGATTGAGTCCGCCAGCCAGCGCGGCGATAAACTCATCCAGCTGCGCAGAGGCTTCTGCACTCAGCGCCTCACCCTTTACGAAGCCGACCGGGCTGGTGTCAGGGTTATTGATATCAGACCAGTTAGGGGCATTCCACTCGAAAGTGGACTGGAAATTACCTTCCATTGCGGAGCCAATTGCCTCCACATAATCGGGACCCCAATTGAAGTAGGGAACTCCCAGACAGACACTGGCGCCTTCCTCGCAGGAACCGATGTAGTCATACGGAACTGCATAGATTTCCTGACCGGCATCCGATGCCCGCTTGGCTTCGGTGAGACCTTCGGTGGTGTCGATACCGGAAATGATCACGTCATAGCCTGTGTTGATGAAGTCATTGGCTACCTGCGTCGGGTCGGAGGTGAAACCCGGGATGTTGAACCAGAAACCGATCCAGGTGACCTTGAATTGCAGCTCCGCCGGATCGTTGCCCAGATATTCGGTCCAGCAATGCTTCGCGCCGAGATAGGCAGAAGCGGCAAGGCGGCGAGTCTCGTCGTTGATTAACGGTCCAAGATAGCCGATCTGCCCCGTGTTGGTGGACAGAGCCGCGGCGCAGCCACCGATCATCTTGCCGTATTCCATGCGTCCCATGATATTAGCCAGGTTCGGGATTTCTTCATATGCCTGCCCCTCCGTCCAGACCTGATCGCCCGAAGCCATGATCACATTTATATCGGGATTCGCCTTGGCAAAGGCAGTGGAGGCATCCTTCATATCATCTGAGTTGAAGATGACCAGTTTCGCGCCCTGCGAGACCAGTTCTTCAGCCAGCTGGTCTGGTGTGGTTCCCGGGCGGTCAGCAGGGTTGACCTTGTCGAGATAGATCATCTTCGTACCGGGAACCTTTTCTTCCACATACAGTCCTGCTTCATAGTGCGCCTGGCTCCAGCCATGGTCGTTATAAGGACCGACGAGCAGCATTCCAAACACGAACTCTTCTGCCGGGGCTTCGGTGACGGGCGCCTCAGTAGCGGGTGCTTCTGTCTCTGCGGGCGGTTCAGTTGCTGCCGGCGGCTGGGTTGCCTCCGGCGCTTCTGTTGCTGCAGGCGCGGCACAGGCGGAGAGGACTAACATGACTACGATCCCCAAAAACACAAACTTGCGCATTGTCTTCTTCTCCTTCTTACTCAATAAATATATAGTAGGCAAACAACAAGCGAACAGCTATTTACTTTTCGAGAACCTCCTTTCCAAATTCGTGGCTTCATTGTCTATACAATTATACATGTTGGGCATTTTGCACAGATATTGTATTGTAGAGCAAATCGTCAGACAATGACAAGTACAATACTCACGACTTGCATGCGAGCATACTCTCCACTTCAGATAACGCTTCGCTTCTCCCGGCACTGTCCGTTGTTTCCGTTTCGATGCGTTCCCACAACCGACACAGCAATGGTCCCACATAATCTCTGGATACTCGATAGGATTCGCGCGATAGCCTGACAGCGCGGTCCCACTCTCCTGTATGAGCGTACCCTTCGATAAACACAAATCGTTCAACCGGATCGTTCGGATGATCGTCGAGCTGGAACGCAGTATCCCCCAATTCTGCAACTTGCTGCCAATCGCCGAACTGACGAGCCAGGTCTGCCTTTTCAAAGTAATAGCACCACCCGTGCGCGGGTTCAGGAGCAAAGAGTGAGTCGGGTAGCGTGACCGTGCTCTCCGCGCGGATCATGGACTTGTTGCTCAGAACTGCGGCATCTCGCAGAAGAGGCACGAGCAGCCGGTTTGCAGAGTCGATTTGCGGGTCGAGCACGCGCAGGCAGCCGGGCGGACTGTAGTCAATAACCACAAGCTGGGAGGTATTGCCATGGAACGTCCTCGCCAGGTAATTCTGTTCGATAGCGAGACCCGGTTCGAGGTCCGGTAAGCCGCGGTTGAGACGGATAGAGATAAAGTACAGGATGTGATCCATCCCTCCCGCGCGCCCGTAGATCCAATTCAATGGTCCTGAAAGCGAATTGTCACTGAAATATGTGACCGGCAGGTCGTTGGAAATGATTGCGGTGTTGGGTTCCATGGCGGGGATGCGCCAGCTCATCTGCCAGAAGAAATCCTGGTGCACGTCCCAGTCGCGAACATAGGCAATATTTGTTTCAAATTGTTTGCCGATGGAGAACGCGACCAGCAGCGCCAGCAAGCCGTACTGCAACTTGGGACGCGAGTGAAGCAGACTGAATAGAGCCACGATAATAAGACTCGACCCGAGCATGAATGGCATCGTGAAGCGGTCCGCCGAGAAATGCAGCTGCGGCTCGATGTCCACCAGCCAGAAGGAACCACCGGCAAACAGCCATGCCGCGAACCCGAGCAGGAACATCTGTCCGACCGCGGCACGCCCTCTGATGGCTGACCGGTCAAAGACTAGCAGGTACAGCGCGATCAGGACCGTTGAAGCCAAAACCAGGGTTGCAGCGAGGATCACAACGCGCAATCCCACTTGTTCCACGCTCGCGGACTCGAACGGGAACAGCCAGGCGTGAGGCACGGTCTCCCAGAAAGCCTTAAGGATGCTTGTCAGGAGGCTCGATATTCCCAGCACCGGATTCTCACGCAGGAGATCCAGCGTCACATAGCTATAGCTCGCGTTCTGGTTCTCGAAGAAGAACAGCCGCCAGAACGTGATGCCAAGCATAACGGCAAAGTACGGCATAAACAAAAGCACGACGCGGCGGAGTTTTTGTTTCCATGCGCCATCAATCACGATCCAGAAGAGAATGATTCTTAAGAATTCCAAAAAGTAAAAATACTCCATCGTCAACAGGTTGACGACAGAGAATGCCAGCGCGGCAACTGTCAATGGGATGCGTCGGTCGGGCTGGCGAATGGCAAGGACCGATAGATACAGCGAGAACAGAAAACAGTTGAGAACAATATAAAAATGCGAATACATCAATGAGATGAAGTTTTGTCCCAACCCCGGGTAGACCAGGAACAGAAGACTCCCCCAAAGCGCCGGGCGTTCATCCCTGGTCCAGACCTGGCGCAATAACATCCAGACCAGCACCGCCGTGAGCCAGCGCAGAATCACCATCAGGAGCTGCCAGCGCCACGGATGCGGACCCAACAGCGGCATCGTGACCTGGTAGATCATCCCCCAGAATGGGCGACTGGTGGAAAAGGTCTTGGTGAGGGCGGCAGGACCCAGACGATAGTAGATCCACGTCCAGGGGGCCTCGTCCCAGTAGAAGCCGCGCTCCCAGAAGAACAGCCCGTAGGTCAGCGCGGCGACGATGAACAAAATGAGCGGTACGCTGCGAGGTGATGTTAGATAGGTTCTCAACCTTTCCAGGGTTACGTTCATGCCAGTATTAATTCCATGCGATGACGGTGATACCGACCCTCCGTGAAGGTATTCGTGATCTTGAATCCTGCTTTTTCATAGAGTGCAACAGCCGGCGAATTTTCTTTTTCAACGCTGAGAACCACGGAACGATAGCCACTCGAACGGCTTGTTTCAATAAATGCATTCAACAATTGCTTACCCAATCCCCTTCCCCTTTGATCGGACGCCACGCCGGTATACGTTAGTTCCACCGTGCCCGCTTTCAACTCCTCAGAACCTGAAAACACGGACGGGATCAACTGCCAAAACACGAGAGGACGGGTAAGCATCACGCGGGACATTTGAAGCATGAACCAAGTCAGCGGGGACCGAAGCTGCGCATTGATTCTATCAGGATGTGGAGAACCCATTGCCCAACCGAGAATATCACCTGAGTCAGAGCGTGCGCAAATGCCCAGGACTCCCTGTTCGACACGTGCAATTTCGTAATATCTCAATACAAATGGCAAGCCTAATTCTGAAAGCAGCGTATGCATGACCGAATAATGCAGTATGGCGAGACGCTTAACATCTTCCTCCGTCAGCTGCGAAAACTCGATCAGACGATCATCCATAAAAACTCAGGCGAGCCCCTTGATCAGGAAGGGTCCCAGCGGACGTACAAGGAACGCGGGCAGCCGTTTCCAAACTGAAATCGCGAGCTGGAAATTTGGATTCTTTTGATTCATTTCCGGTAATGCATGTCCGGGCATGAGGGCATACCAGTATGCCAGCCGTTGCCTGCGCGGTCGCCATTTCATCTTGAAGGTCTCATTCCCGGAACCGATCAGGCTTCTTCCGAGA
This sequence comes from Anaerolineales bacterium, assembly GCA_025938055.1. The sequence continues at coordinate 4,517 of JAICQC010000063.1, forward strand.
TCAAATGTCTTGAGCCCGTTGCGGGAATATCGCTCCAGCGCCGACCAATATAAAAACTCACCCGCATAATCCGAGCGGAAACGGCGCAGGATATTGGCGTGCAGATTCGTCGCCACAGCGCCCTGCAGGATGAAGACACCTGCGCCAGCCAGTTCACTCTTTGGTCCATACACCACCGCGAACTCGAGCGCATTCCCGAGCGATTCAGCCATCGTGCGCATATACGCTTTGTTGTGGTATGGCGAGCCAAGTTCGTGCATACTGCGCGCAAGTGCCTCATAGGCATCGTCCAGCAGTTCAAGCTGACCGAACTGGATGGAGAATCCTCGCCTCAACGATTTGCGGATGTGGTTGCGGTGATCGGAGCTATACACGCTCATCAATTGCTTGGGATCAGGCAGGAGCTCTACAAGATAAGTGGCGTACACGGGATGTTGAGTCCAGCCTTCGGGAGGAGTGTCCTCGCCCGCATCAAAGCGGACGTTGACATATTCCACGCCCAATTCATGCCCCAGCATGCGGGCTTTCTCCAGCAGTGCATCGCGTGCAGCGATGGATGTATAGGCAAATCCACCATACGATCCAAACGGCGAGGTGGTCAGATAATCCCCAAAAATGAGGTGTTTCACGCGGACGAATGCAAGCCAGCCATCGATCTCATCCCCAACTTGAGTCACGATCCGATAAACGGGAAAATTGTAAACGCGGCGGACAAACCTCAGCCACGGCTCCAGCCCCACAAAGCCGGCTGCACAGGCAAGCGATTCCGGCAAGGGAATGGTTTCATCCTCTCGGAGGATGCGGACCTGGCGGGCAGTGTCTGGAGTCATCTGGTTGTCATCACCTGCAGTGTTTCATCGAGATACGTCCCAAGCGGCGAGACCGGGAAATCGCGCAGCAGTTCTGCGAGGAAGTGGGACTTATCACGCAGAAAAGGTAAAAACAACGGGTTGCGCATCAGGTCTCGCGTGAGGCGTATGGACGAACCAGGCTTCACCAACTCGTAGGGATGCAGAATAATCACCGGGCTGAGTCCGCGCTTCAACTCCTGCTCGATGATCCTGAACAGGCGCGTCCCCATCAGCCCAATGCTGAAGCTCGAGCCATATGGGAATTCACCCGCAAAAAGCAGATGAAACGAAAAGTCTCGCGGCGCGGTGTAGGTTTGATTGTTGCCGCGCAGGCGAAGGGTGCTGACCGGGATTTCCCACACATTTCCCTTTTTCAACAGCGTACCTGCCGGCGCGTAAATGGATGAGCTATACGAAAAGCCCGCTTCGCCTAGCAACTGATAGGCAGGCTCGCTGATTCCCACCATGGGCGCACGATAACCGCGCACATTGAACTGTTTGCACCACGCCGCCGAGGCACGCAGATCCTCGGCAAGTTCCCGTACATGAATCAGGGGACGATGGATTTGACAGTGCAAACCCAGCTCATGCCCCGCGTCGACAATCTTCTGCGGGACTTCGGGATACCAGCCGGCGATCTCACCGACGAGGTAAATGCTCGCCCTGGAGTTGCCCAGCTGCTCGAGGATCGGGTCGATGGCGTCCCGCGTGAAGCCCTGATCCAGCTCGCGGCGTTGTTCGGGGTTGGTCAGCCTGTCATAATGTCGAAAGAGGGCGAACACCGGTTCATAATCGATGCTCAGCAGGACACGGGGCGGGAGTGACATAAATTAGAATTAATAGTCCAATCTTCGTCAGGAGTAAACAACTGGGTAGCCATCCCGCTTTGTGCAGGAGGACTACCCAATTCTATAACGAGTGTATCAGATTACGGGACGATCCACGTTCCGGTTTCACCTTTGAGGGCACGCCCGATGTTCTCAGTATTGGTGATCAACGCCTGTTTGCCGCCATTCTCGAGGACCCAGATGATCGCCTGGATCTTCGGCGCCATCGAGCCTTTTGCAAAATGGATGCCTTCTGCCATATATTGTTTGGCTTCGGCAAGCGTCATTCTGTCGAGCCACTTCTGGTCTGGCTTGCCAAAGTTGATGGCGACCTTTTCGACAGCCGTCGCAATCAGGAACAGCTCTGCGCCGATCGCCTGCGCGAGCAGCGACGAGGCGAAGTCCTTGTCGATCACTGCGGCCGTGCCTTTATATTCACCGTTGCCTTTATCGATCACTGGAATTCCACCGCCGCCCACGGTGATGACGGTCACGCCGGCATCGATCAGTAATTTGACCGGTTGCAGTTCCAGGATCTGCTTTGGTAGTGGAGAAGGTACAACCCGCCTCCAGCCTCGACCCGCATCCTCCACAACGGTCCAGTTCATCTGGGCTTCACGTTTCTTCGCTTCGGCTTCATCCATGAACGAACCAATCGGTTTGGTTGGATTTTTAAAGGCGGAGTCATTCTGATCCACCAGCACCTGTGTGATGAGGGTGGTTGCGTTTTTCTGGATCCCGCGTTTGTGATATTCGTTCTGCAGTGCCTGCTGGAACTCATAGCCGATCGCACCCTGCGAATCGGCCCCGCAGACGTCGAGAGGGACTTCGTGCATACCCTCGACCTTTGCCGCGATCTCAGAGCGTCGCAGAATGAACCCAACCTGCGGTCCGTTACCATGACCGATCGCCAGGTCCCAGCCTGCCTCCACCATGTCTGCAATATGATGCGCGGTCTCGCGTAGTGCCGCCACCTGGTCTTCCACGGTCACATGTTTATCGTCCCGGATCAAGGAATTGCCGCCGACCGCAATGACAGCGAGTTTTTTTGGCATTCTTTTCTCCTAGCTCATCGTCAACGCCATGACGGCTTTTTGAGCATGGAGACGGTTCTCGGCTTCATCGAACACCACGGAATTCGGACCGTCCAGGATGGCGCTAGTCACTTCGATATCGCGGTCGGCAGGCAGGGGATGCATATAGATGGCGTCCTGCCGGGCAACACTGAGCTTGGCATCGTCCATGATCCAGTCCTTGTATGAATCCTGGAGCTTCTTGCCTTCCGTCTTGTCGGTGGTGGTCAACAGCGGACCCCAGGACTTGGCGTAGATCACATCTGCGTCCTTGCAGGCTTCGGTCATGCCGTCCTTACTGTCGATGATCTCGAAGCTGGTGCCAGCGATGCGGGCCTGCTCCTTTGCCTGTTCGACGATATCGGGCATGAGCGGGAATTCCGGGGGATACGCCAGGGTCACATCCATGCCAAAGCGCGGCATTTGCAGGATGAGCGATTGCGGCACGGAGATCGGCTTGAGATAAGAAGCCGCATACGCCCACGAAACGACGATCTTCTTCCTGCGCAGGTCGCGTCCCTTCTTCTCCATGATGGTCATCAGGTCCGCCAGACACTGGAAGGGATGGTACACATCGCACTGCATGTTCAGGACCGGGGCGCGGCTGGACCTGGCAACATTGTTCAAATACTTATTTCCATCGCCGTAGTCACAGTGACGGATGGCGATCCCGTCGAAATAACGGCCGAAAATTTCGCCGATCTCCACGGGGGTATCGCCATGGGCGATCTGGGTGGTGTTCGAGTCAATGAACGCGCCGTGCCCGCCCAGTTGCGCCATGCCGGCTTCGAAGGAGCCGCGCGTGCGCGTGGACGAGAAGAAGAACAGCATTGCCAGCACTTTGTCACGCAGGTACGCGTGAGGTTCACCCAGGGCGCGCTTACGTTTGAGGTCCCAGGCGATGTCTAAAATAGTTTCAACTTCCTCTTTTGTGAAGTCCAGGTCGCCGATGAAGTCGCGACCACGAAAATTGGTTTGCATTTTGTTAGTCTCCTTGTTTACTTGTGGGTGTCGTCTTGCGATCAGGTTTTTGCTTAGGGTTGTACTCTCAATAATTCTGCGCCTACAAATTTTCCATCTTCCCAAAATAGCCGCGCGCCTTCACAATAGTCCACAGCCTCGCCCCAGGTTTCATAATCGACATCAGCAAAGGATGCCACAATCCCGAGTTCTACGATCCCGCCGTGATTGATCACCAGCGCGGCATGGTCGTCGGTTAGTGAGTTTGCGAGCTCGCTATAAAACACAGCGAGTCTCCTGCCATACTCTCCCGCCGCCTGGTGCCGTTTCACTGCTTTGGAATAGGCGGCAAAGGATTGGGGCCATGGCACTTCGCGCTCGACGTCCTCCCCGTATGTGCTCATCAATTCCATTTGTTCGTCCACAGCAAAACCCATGGCGATGGCAGTCTCGAAAGCACGCGGCAGGGTGGATGTGACCACGCGCGCGAACGGACCCATATCCTGCCCGACGCGACGCGCCAGCGTGACTCCCTGTTGCGAAAGGTGAGCACCGGGAATCGAACGAACGGAGTGGCGGCGGATCTCGATCGTTTTCACTTGATCAGGCTGGGTAAGAGCGCATAGAACTCGGTTGCCTTGACCATGTCATCCAGCGAGACGCTGTCGTTGACGGTGTGCGCGGTCTCTTCGTCGCCAGGGCCAAAGCCGATGGAAGGGATCCCCGCCTTGCCAGCCCAGTAGATGCCGTTTGTCGAGAAGTTCCATTTGCCAGCCGGGACATCGGGCAGACCGATCTGCTGGCGCGCCTGCTGCCCCGCCTGGACGAGCGGGTGATCTTCCTCCAGCGCCCAGGCTGGGAAGTATTTATCCACGGGGAAGACAAACCCGGTGTAGGAAGGTTCCTCGTAGAAGAGCTCTTCCACTTTCACGGTGTCGCGGTATTCGGCGGGGATGAGCGCATCCACCTGCGCCTTGACATCTTCCTTTGTCTCGCCGAAGGTCATGCGGCGGTCGATGTAGATGATGGCTTCATCGGGAACGGCGTTGATCGATGGCGTCTTGACGTGCATGTCGCTGACGGTAATCTTACCGTGACCCAGGAAGGGATGGTCGCCGAGCTGCGGTTCGAGGTCGCGGATGCCCGCGATTACCGGCAGCAGCTTGTAGATGGCGTTGTCGCCCAGGTGGTTCGAGGCGGCATGCGCAGACTTGCCCTTGGCGGTCACCTTCATCTCGAGCCTGCCCTTGTGCCCGCGATAGACCTGCATTTTGGTGGGCTCGCCGATGACGACGAAATCAGGCTTCACTTTGGGGTCCACTTCGACAAACGTGTTCGGCGCGATGCCATCGCACCATTCCTCCATATTGCCGAAGTAATACGCTGTCCAGCCTTCGAGCAGACCCAACTGCTTCGCAAAGGCGAGTCCATAGACCATGCCGGGTGTGGAGCCTTTCTCGTCACATGCGCCGCGGGCATACAAAACACCGTCCTCCACTTTGCCGATGAACGGGTCCCATTGCCAGGAAGCCGGGTCGCCGATCCCAACTGTGTCAATATGCGAATCGTAGACGATGACGCGCTCACCATTCCCAATGCGCCCGAGGACATTGCCCATTTTGTCAAAGCGCACTTCCTCGAAGCCGAGCTTCTGCATCTCCGCCGCGACGCGCTCCCCCACATCCTTCAACTGCGAGTCCATGGAGGGAATCGCACAAATGTCGCGCATGAACTGAATGATATTCGCGCGATTTTCTTCCACCTTTTGTCTGATTTCCTGAACTGTCATGTTTACCTCATTGATGAAATAGTAGTAGTGGTAGAGGCATGAGAATCATTTTTCTTATTCTGAGTCTCTTTGTCTCAATGTCTTATAAGGAAGTTGTGCCCACGCGCCTGTTGACGTGGAAGTTGAAATATCCAGGGATGAAATAACTCATGGAATAATCCACCATTCTTCCATTGGCGGTGTAAAGCTGGGAAATGAACTGCAGCAGCACATCACCGCGCTGGATCTCAAGCGCCTTGGCAACCTCAGCCGTGGCATTTGTAGCGCTGATGGCGGCGCGGGAGCTGCGCAGGTCATCGCCGCGCTCGAGCAGGAAGTCCAGCACAGAGCCATTGAAGCCTTCGGGCAGGTCCCGAAGATGAAGTACATCCTCGGGCAAGATATCGATCAGATACGCGACCGGGCGCGTATCGGCGCGCATCACCCGCCGGACGCGCGTCAGGCAGGTCCCTACCGCTGCGCCCAGATTGAGCGCATACTCCTCATCTGCATCGACCTGCTCGAGGCTCAGGTCGCTTACCGTGATCGCCAGATTCAGGCGCCGCGCCATGGTATCCAGGCTTTCGAGCACTTCGAGCCCGGCGTCGATGACCGGCACTTTGCCGACCACGAACGTCCCTGCGCCCTGACGGCGGCGAATGAGACCCTGCGTTTCGAAGGTGCGCATCGCTTCGCGCAAGGTGGCGCGCGAGACGCCCAGCTCCTTTGCCAGCTTGGGTTCGGAAACCAGACGCGAGCCCGCGGGCGTACGCTGGATCAGCGCAGCCAGATCAATTTGCAAACGTTGAAACGGAAAGTTAGCCATCATCCCTCCAGTACGGGAACAAAATTGAATTTGGTCACATCCACAAGTCCTTTATCTGAAATTCGCAGCTCGGGGATGACCACCAGCGCGAGCAGCGAGAGTTGCATATTCGGATTGTTGAGCGTGCAGCCGCAGGCTTTAAAGCCGTTGAGAATGGTTTCCGCTTTCCTTGCTACGACATCCGCTTTTTCACTCGACATCAGACCGGCGATCTTCAACTCGACCTGACCGATCACCTTGCCATTCTTGACGACGACCTGCCCTCCCCCACTCTTTGCCAGGCTGTTCGCAGCGGCAGCCATGGATTCCTCATCCGTGCCGACGACGATCATGTGGTGGCTGTCATGCGCCACCGTGGACCCGACCGCACACTTGCCGTCGAAGCCGAACCCGCTGACGAGCCCTATCGTCACGCCGCCCGTCCCCTTGTGACGCTCGACCAGCGCGATCTTGGCAATGTCGCGTTGTAGATCCACTTTAATTTCGCCATCCACAGGCTGCATGTCGAAAGTCAAATGTCGAGTGGGAGCCTGATTCTCGATCACACCGATCACATTTGCTTTGATTTGAGACCTTTGACCCTTCGATACAGCTTCGCCACTCAGAGCAGCGCCTTTGACCTGTAACTTGAAATCTTCCGCTTTCAAACGCCTCTTCAACTTCACTGACTTCGTTGCCCAGGCAGGATAGGTGAATTTTGGAAGGCTAACCTTCCACTTTCCACCTTCCGCAATCACCTGTCCTTTTGCAATGACAAGGTCTGCCTTGAAATTCTTCAAATCCTTTACGAGCACCACGTCTGCCCAGCGACCGGGGGCGATCATACCCATCTCTTTGCTCACGCCGAAGTGCTCTGCGGTGTTGATCGTCATCATCTGGATGGCGGTGATGGGATCGAGTCCCTGCTCGATGGCATGCCGCAGGACGCGGTCCATGTGCCCATCCTGCGAGATCGTCTGGGCGTGCGAGTCGTCGGTTACCAGGATGAAGTGACGCGGGTCGAGTCCCATCTGGGTGATCGCGCCCACCTGCGAAGCGACATCGTACCACGAGGACCCGTAGCGCAGCATCGCCTTCATGCCCTGGCGGACGCGCTCCACGGCGTCTTCGAGAACTGTCCCTTCGTGGTCATCCTCCGCGCCGCCCGCCACGTAGCCGTGGAACGGAAGCCCGAGGTCGGGCGAGGCATAATGCCCGCCGATGGTCTTCCCGTTCGCATGCGTGATCGCCATTTCCTCGAGCATGTTCTTGTCGCCGCTGAACACGCCAGGGAAGTTCATCATCTCGCCCAGCCCGATGATACCGTCCCACTTCATCGCCTGCGCCACTTCTTTCGGACCGATGCGCGCTCCAGGCGTCTCCAGCCCCGGCGCGGACGGGACACATGACGGCATCTGCACCCAGACGTGGATCGGCTGTTTCTGCGCCTCGTCCACCATCAGCTTGACGCCTTTGAGCCCGAACACGTTGGCGATCTCGTGCGGGTCGATGAACATGCCTGTCGTGCCGCGCACTGCCACGGCGCGCACAAATTCCGTCACCGTGACCATGCCCGATTCGACGTGCATGTGCCCGTCGAGCAATCCGGGAACAAGGTAGCGTCCCTTTGCATCGATGACCTTCGTCTTTTTCCCAATCGTGTGGCTGGCATCCTCGCCAACGTAGGCAATATGCCCGTCCTTCACGGCAATATCCGAGCCAGGGATGATCTCGCCGGATTGGACCGATACCCATTGACCGTTCCGGATGACCAGATCGGCAGGGAGGCGTCCCATGGCAACGTCTACCAGTGCACGAGTTAGTTTGGGTGATGCAGTCATGGATTCTCCGTGAGCAATAACCAATTATTGTGTCAGAACAACAGAAGCAAGGACGATGGCTGCAACGACCATCGGTGTAATCAATAACCAGGCGATCAGGCTCCTGTAACGCGTAACGGCATAGGCTGCACCAAACTGAAGTAAAGGGAGTAGCAAGCCCGGCATACGAGATGCGGCGGTCAGGTACGCCGCAAAAGGGATACCGACAATTCCAGCAGCCACGAGGAAAGCCGGCTTTTTCCACCACACGCCTGCCACCGAAAGGAGGATGGAGATGAGGATCGCAGGCCAGCCAAAAACGATTTGAACAAGGATATCTGTCATAACATCACGCTGACCCTGCCGAAATGACAAAGAACAGAAGAAGGATCGCCAGAAAGAACGGGATAGCCAGCAGCCAGGCGATCATCTCGCGCCCGCGGAATATAAAGTAACTGGAGCCAAAGAGCAGCACCGGCAGCAGGAACGCGGGTGACTGGATGACCGGGAATCCGCTCAGGAACCACGAGTACGGAAACGCCAGGATCGCCGCCGCCAGCAGGAAACGGTAATTATTCTTCACCAGACCAATGATGGCGAGCACGACCGTCACCAGGATGGCAAACCAGCCGACGAGTAGGGAGAGGAGGAGATCGAGCATATTGAAATCAACTCACGAAATTGCTATACTGATTACAAGTTCCTGGATGCTGACTATCCGGTCAGGAGGCAAGGGAACAAGCACCATTCGCTGATGTTAAAAAGGAGAATGCCATGAAACTTTCAGCACCTAAACAAATCACCTGGATCATCGCTGTAATTTTGGGCGTACTTGGCTTGCTAGGAAGCTTCGGCCTGCCCGGACTGGCTGGTCTCGCTTTCTGGCTGGCGTTCCTGGGGTTTGCGATTCTAGCCATTGCCACGTTCGTTGATGGCCTGTAGCATCCCAGACTGAACTTTGGCGGCGCCTCCCGCCCTACAAGACTCCCGTTCACACGGGGGTCTTGCCTCTTAAATGGACAGAAGTCTTTTTGCGGCAGCATTATGGTTCTCTACTACTTTACGTTCTTCCACAGTGACTAATTCTCCTTCTTTGACGACGAACTTGCCGCCGACGACCGTGTAATCTGCATTGACGGGCTGCCCGAAGACAACTGCCGCGACGGGATCGTGCATTCCTGAAAAGCCGACACGTTCCAAATGGACAGCAAAGAAGTCGGCGCACTTTCCAGGCTCCAAGCTTCCAATATCGTTTCTTCCTAGGACTGCGGCTCCCCCGCGCGTGCCTAGATACAACGCCTCACGCGCTGTCATTAGTTTGCGGTTCGGATCATTCGACAGGGAAAATCCGGTGAGTCCCTCCTTGACGCGCGCCACCAGCATGGCATTGCGGACCTCGGCGAGCAGGTGCGACCCGTCATTGGAGGCTGACCCGTCCACTCCCAGGCCGACGTTTACGCCCGCGGCGCGGTATTCCTTGATTGGGGCGATGCCCGAAGCGAGCCGCATGTTCGAGGTGGGACAGTGCGCCACGCCGCAGTTATGCTTTGCAAAGACCCGGATCTCCTCGTCATTGACCCAGACCGCGTGCGCAAACCAAACGTCATCGCCCACCCAGTCCAGTTCCTGCATGTACGCGACGGGGCGATGACCAAACTTCTGCAGGCAGAATTGTTCTTCATCTTCCGTTTCAGCGAGGTGTGTGTGCAGATGAACGCCATATTCACGCGCTAACTTTGCAGACTGCTTCATCAGGTCGCCAGTTACTGTGAATGGGGAACACGGCGCAAGGACGATCTGCACCATCGCGCCGGGCTTGGGGTCGTGATACTGCTCGATCAGCCGCTGCGAATCCTTGAGGATGGAGTCTTCATTATCCACAACGGAATCAGGCGGGAGCCCGCCCTGCGACTGCCCGAGCGACATGGAGCCGCGCGACGCCTGGATGCGTAGCCCGATCTCCTGCGCCGCGGCGATCTCATCATCCAGTCTTGAGCCGTTCGGGAAGAGATAGAGATGGTCAGAGGCAGTGGTGCAGCCCGAGAGCGCCAGCTCGGCGAGCGCCGTCTGCGCCGAGGTGAAGATGTCCTCCGGCTGGATGCGCGCCCAGATCGGGTACAGCGTCGTCAGCCAGTTGAAGAGATTGGCATCCTGCGCGGCAGGGACGGCGCGGGTGAGGGTCTGGTAAAAGTGGTGGTGGGTGTTGACCAGCCCGGGCAGGACGAGGTAGCCGGTGAGATCTACGACCTCATCGGCAGTAATTGGTAATTCGTTCGTTGGGGCAACTTGCTCGAGGAAGCCATCCCGAATAAAAAGACCACCACCGGGAATCTCCCGCTGATGGTCATCCATGGTAACGATATGTGCGTTTTTGATGAGGAGGGTAGGCATTGTAAGCAGTAATTAATAATTGCAGGTGGTCAAGACGCAAGCAATTGAC
>JAICQC010000117.1 GCA_025938055.1 Anaerolineales bacterium
AGGGCGCTGCGCAGGGGGGGTCCGTTACCAATTCTCTACCGAGGTCAACATACGACTCTCGCTTGAAAGCCTGCCCATGATCGAACGCTTCAGAGAGGAGATCGGGCAGGACGTGAACTACCGTCAATGCGGCTATCTGCTGATTGCCACCAACGAACACGATGCAGCCACGTTCAAGCGCAATGTCGACTTACAGAACAGTCTGGGCGTGCAAACCCAGCTTCTCAGCGGTGATCAGATCCGCGAATGTCTGCCGCTCATGAACTTTGAGGATGCGATTGCCGGGACGTTCCATCACAAGGATGGGCTGGTGGACCCCAACAGCGTCGTTGCGGGATATATCCGCGCCGCGCAGAGGTTGGGCGCAAAAGCCATTAGCCGCGCGGAGGTGACTGGTATCCACGTCCGTGGCGGACAAGTTCAGGCAGTGGAAACAACTGAGGGCGTGATTCAGACCAATATCGTCCTTAACGCCGCGGGTCCCTGGGCGGGGCTGATCGGTGAGATGGCAGGCGTACAGATCCCGATCGTCCCCATCCGCAGGCAGATGTTCACAACGAACGCCTTGGAGGAAATCCCTGAAGATTTTCCTTTTGTGATTGATTTCGGGCAGTCGTTATACTTCCACCGTGAAGGCGAAGGCTTGCTGGTAGGCATGAGCAATCAGAATGAAAAGCCAGGCTTCGACCAGAATGTGGATAAAGAGTTCGAATTTGTGAATCTTGAAGCCGCCATCGTGCGCATGCCTCTGCTCGAACGCGCAAGCCGGGCATCCCATTGGGCAGGGTTGTATGAAGTGACCCCGGACGCGCACCCGATCTTTGGCGGGAGCCCGGTGCAGGGCTTTACCATTTGCGCAGGTTTTTCAGGGCACGGCTTCATGCACGGACCGGTCGCCGGAAAACTTATGAGCGAATATATTCTGAATGGAAAATTTTCCACTCCTGATATTTCGATTCTAGACCTGGCGCGCTTCGAAGAAGGAAGATTAATTAGAGAGTACAATGTGGTGTAATTCCTCGCGCTGAGCGAAGTGCCGTGCCTGAGTGTTTGTCGAAGCGTCGGCACGTAGTCGAAGCGCGCGTAGCTATAAAATAGCGGATTTACTCTGCAACTCGCTCTCGCCTGCACTTGCGTCAGGTGCAAGTGTCGACTTCGTTCGTCGCGAAGAGCGTTCCTCACTCCGCTCAGGACGAATAATAAGCTTATGCCCTCCGCCGAAATTATCACGATTGGAACCGAGATCTTACTGGGTGAAATTGTAGACACCAACACGCGCTACATCGCGCGAACACTGCGCGGCATGGGGGTGGATTTATACCGTACGGTCACCATCGGCGACAACCTCGAGCGCATCGCCGAGGCGATCCACAATTCAATGAACCGCTCAGAAATCGTCATCACCACAGGCGGGCTGGGTCCTACCATAGATGACCCCACGCGTGATGCGGTCGCGAAAGCGGTCGGGGTGGAGACCGAATTTCGCGAAGACCTGTGGGAACAGGTCGTTGCGATCATTTCGCGTTACGGCCGCAAGCCATCCGAGAATCAAAAGCGCCAGGCGTATGTACCAAAAGGCGCCCTTGCGATTCCGAACCCGGTGGGTACGGCGCCCTGTTTCATCGTGGAGACCGAGCGCAACGCTGTCATTTCACTCCCTGGTGTTCCCAATGAAATGGAACACATCCTGCACGAATCAATCATCCCTTATTTGCAAAGACGGTTCAGCCTGGAAGAGATCATCAAGATCCACGTTCTGCATTGCGCGGGCTTGGGCGAAGGCATGATTGACGAAAAGATCGATGATCTCGAAAAGCTTAGCAACCCGACCGTCGGGCTTGCCGCGCATACAGGCGTGGTGGATATCCGTATTGCGGCAAAGGCGAAAAGTGAAGCCGAAGCAGATAGGATGATCGCGGAGATCGAAGCGAAAATCCGGGAGCGGCTCGGGGAGGCTGTTTTCGGAGTGGATGAAGAGAAACTGGAGGATGTGGCTCTTAAGGAAGTGGCAAAACGCGGCTGGACGTTGACCGGTGTGGAATCCGGGCTCGATGGATTGCTGGCGCGTAAAGTCCCGCACACCGTATCGTTATCGGACCTCACGCCTGATGCCCTGCTGGCAGCTTTACGCGCCGCCCGCGCCGATTCCAACGCAGACGCGGCGCTGGGCGTTGCCATGTATCTCGAAGAACGCGCCGCGGAGATCGCCCTGATCACACCGCGCGGCGAAAAGACTCATCGCATCATCTATGGCGGACCCCCGCGCAGCCTGGCGCGCTGGTCTGTTAATATTGCCCTGGACTGGCTGCGCCGCCGCGCCATGGACCAGGAGGGCAACTGACATGGCACGCCGCAAGAAACCATCCCATGCCTGGGTCTACATGATCTGGGGAATCAATGGGCTGGGGCTTCTCGCAATTCTGATCATTTCTGTGTTGTATACCACCAGCCTGCGTGTGTCGGCTGCCGAGGAGCCGCTGGCGATTGCGGATCCCGAAGCAACGCGCGTGATTCCACCCACCAGTTATTTACTGCCCACACTCACGCCGAATCCACACTACACGCCGCCTTCCTTTGAGACATCCACACCCTTTGAACTGGGAGACGGTCTGGACGCAGCCATTATTGGCTTTTCACTTGCCGGTCGCCCGATCCATGCCTACACGTTCGGGGCTGGCGAAAGAGAGTATCTCATCGTAGCTGGCATCCATGGCGGCTACGAATGGAATACGATTGAGCTCGCCAATGAATTGATTACCCACATTTACGACAACCCAGGAGTTATCCCCAGCGATGTGACCCTGTATATCATCCGCAACCTGAACCCGGATGGAGAAGCGCGCGCCCACGGCGTGGACGGGCGTGTCAACAACAACGGCGTGGACCTCAACCGCAACTTCCCCACCGAAAACTGGACGGACGAATGGGACCGCGATGGCTGCTGGATCTACCGTCCCACCACCGGCGGCACATACGGAGGCTCGGAGCCGGAGACACGTACCGTCATGAGCTTTATCCGCAGCCGCGAGATCGAAGCGTTGATCAGTTATCATAGCGCCGCGCTGGGTGTCTTCCCTGGCGGCGTTCCGTGGACGCAAGACTCGAAACGCCTGGCAGCAGCCCTGGCGAAAGCAACAGGCTATCCATACCCGCCGATCGACACCGGCTGCGAATACACCGGCACCCTGGCGGACTGGGCTGTGGAGAATGGCATTGGCGCGGCAGTGGACATGGAATTGAGAAATCACAGCGATACGGATTTCGAAGAGAATCTCAGGGCGCTGGAAGTGTTTTTGGAATTTGTACCGTAAACCGAAATTATCAAAGGAGAATGAATGACGCAGCAAGTTGACACCCTCTTCACGAACGCTCTCATCCTCACCATGGATGAAAACTTCTCGCAATATAATCCCGGGGCTGTCGCGGTGAAAGGCGACAGCATCGTCGCGGTGGGAGATGAAGATGAGGTCAAAAAGGAATACGCTACGCGTGCGCAGGATGTGATTGACTGTAACCGCAAGATTCTGATGCCCGGGCTGATCAACGCGCACACGCATGTGCCGATGACTCTCCTGCGCGGTCTCGCGGATGACCTCCGGCTGGATGTGTGGCTGATGGGGTATATGATGCCAGTCGAACGCGAATTTGTCTCGCCGGAATTTGTCCGCCTGGGTACCTTGCTGGCGTGCGCCGAACAGATCCGCAGCGGAGTGACGACGTTTAACGATATGTACTATTTCGAAGAGGATGTCGCAAAAGCTGCGGCAGACGCGGGCATGCGCGCGGTCTGCGGGCAGACTGTGATGAAGTTCCCCGCGCCCGATGCCGCCTCCTACGAAGACTCCCTTCAGATGGCGCGCGAGTTCATCCAGCGCTGGAAGGACCACCCGCTGATCGTACCCGCGGTCGCGCCGCATGCGCCCTACACCTGCACCGCCGAGATCCTGCGCGTCACAGCCGAGCTTGCCAGAGAGTTCGATGTGCCTCTCCATACCCACCTCTCCGAAACATCCTTCGAAGTGGAGAATATACGTGAAGAACATGGCATCCCCGTCATTCCGTATGTGAAGAAGCAGGGTTTGTTCGAGGCAAAGGTCATCGCGGCGCACTGCGTCCATGTAGATACCGGTGAGATGCGCACCATGCTGCACGCGGGAGCGGGTGTCTCTCATAACCCCTCGTCGAATCTCAAACTCGCCTCGGGCTTCGCACCGGTCGTCAAAATGATTGAAACCGGACTTAACGTCGGTATCGGCACGGATGGTCCCGCCTCGAACAACGACCTGGATATGTTCGAGGAAGTGCGCCTCGCCGCGTTTATCGCCAAGGCTGTGACCAACGACCCCACTTCCCTGCCCGCCCCGTGGGCACTGCTCATGGCGACAAGGCTCGGCGCACAGGCGCTCCATATTGGACATCTGACAGGTTCCATTGAAACGGGCAAACGCGCTGACCTGATTCTGGTGGATATTTCGCCGCTGCACAACTCTCCATCATTCAAGCGCGCTGCGGACAATGCCTACGCGCAAATCGTCTACGCAGGCAAATCCACCGATGTGAGCGATGTGATGGTCAACGGCAAGTGGCTGATGCGCAATCACCAGTTACTGACTCTAAATGAAGGGGAACTGCTCTCACAAGCCGCAGAAGTCGCGAAGAAGATCGATGCATTCCTGATCGATCGCGAGCAATCTGTGTTGTCAAAACTGATCGCGCTGGGCGGGTCGCTGGAACAGGAATCGTTCGAGGTGCAGGTCAAGGTCAAGATCACGAATCCGGACCCAATCATCCAGGCATTGAAGCGGCCCGAGATCGACGTGATCCGCAAGCGGCACTATCGCGAACACGATGTCTACTTCTTCTTCGATGACCCATCCCAGGGACGCCTGCGTTACCGCGAAGACGACTTCATTGATGACGTGAAAGGCATCGTGACGAACGTGCGCGCAAGGTTGACGCTCATCGGTCTCAAGCGGGAAGGGAAGTTCGAAGACCAGGTCTTGCTTTCCCGCAGCCGCTACATTGCGCCTGCGTCACAGTCACTGCGTTTCTATCGCGAATACTTTAAACCGAAATCCGAGATCGTCATCGAAAAGGACCGCCTGCGCTGGCTGATCACCTACAAGGATACAGAGTTCTTTGTCAATCTCGACCAGATGAGAGAACCGCAGTTGGGATATTATCTTGAGATCAAGAGCCGCACCTGGAGCCGCAAAGATGCTGACCACAAGGCACACCTCGCGAGCGAATTACTTTCCGTGCTGGACGCTTCGAGCGGTGAAACGGTGACCGAAGATTATATTGACATTGTCCGAACTGCCGCTGCGCGGCGTGCTACGCATGTGAGCGAGGCTTGATCGTGCGAAGCATTGGACAGATGTTCGCGGCGATCTGCGTTTTACTTTTCGTGATCAGCGGTGTCTTCGTTCTGCTGGTTTTCAATATCGAGGCAAAGGCGTTTTCCTCGGCTACCTATAAACAGGCATTCGAGGACCAGCGTCTCTATGAGCGGATGCCCGCGATGCTGGGGACGATCTTAACAACGTATATTGCCCAGAATGGGAGCGCTGTTCCTTTCCTGCAGGTATTGACGGTGGAAGACTGGCAAAACAACATCACCTTGCTGTTGCCCCCTGAAGAACTCAAGGTAATGGCAAACAACGCCCTGGATGCCACATTTGATTATTTGAACGGCACGACCAGTTCGGCAGTGATCTCTCTGCTGCCGGTCAAAGCTCATCTGGCGGGCGACTCCGGGATGCGGCTTGTACTGGAGATCCTGCGGCGTCAGCCCGCCTGCACGCCCGAACAACTGACCCAGATGGCCCTCGGATTCTTCGGCGGGCAGATCGCGCTTTGCAATCCGCCCGAAGAGGCAATCGGATTAATGATGCCGTTTCTTCAGTCCCAGCTTCAAAGCATGACGGCGGTCTTCCCGGATGAAGTGACGTTCATTCCGGGCACGTTAAGCGGCACGCCAGACGACCCGCGTCTGAGGCTCAACACGGTCCGTTCCGCGATCAAGCTGACGCCGTTCATCCCCGCGATCCTGCTGGTTGCCATCGCGATATTTGCCGTCCGCAGCATCGCAGCCTGGCTCACATGGTGGGGATGGCCCTTGCTGCTTGCGGGTGGGATCAGCGTCCTGATCGGACTCTTCGGCTCGCCGATCATCGGCGGGATCTTGCAGGTCCTGATCCAAAACCAGGTAGCGGTTCTTATCCCGCCTGTCTTAGCTTCGAGCATCGCCGAGACCGCCAGTGCAGTGACCCGCCAAATGCTCACACCGGTATTGATCCAGGGACTGATTCTTGCCGTGCTCGGGTCTGGCATGGTCATCCTTGCGCTCTTTCTCCCCAGGAGCGAGTCGAGCTTGTACACGCCTCTATAGACCGCCCAAGCTGGGAGGTTGCTATCCGCCACTTTCTGGTTGCTTTCTCTCGTCTGTAACGCTGCACAAACGATCCCACCGACACCGCAACACTCGGTCTTTGATTCTGGTCGCACAGCATACGGTTTCTTTCCCTCCCCCAATTTTGCCTCTTGACTCTTGGGTTACACGAGGAACTATAGTACTGGCATGTTCCGTATAGGCGAGTTTTCACGAATCACGCGAGTGACCATCGACACGCTCCGTCACTATGACGCGCTTGGCTTGCTCAAGCCCGCGAACGTGGATCCATTCACGGGCTATCGCTACTATTCTGCCAGGCAACTTGAGTCACTCAACCGCATTCTCGCGCTCAAGGAAGTTGGCTTTTCCCTAGAGGAGATCGCGCGCATTCTTCAGGATGATCTGACCAACGACCAACTGCGTGGGATGCTCAAGGCGCAGCTCGTGCGGGCTGAACAGGAAGTGCAAGACGCCCAGCAGCGCCAGGAACGGATTCTGGCTCGCCTCCACTATCTTAACTCGGAGGATACTATGCCTGCTTATGATGTAACCGTGAAACCTGTGGAAGCGCTCACCGTCGCAGCGATGCGAGAGATCGTGCCATCCATCGAGCAAATGCCTGAACGCTGCAGCGAGATGTTCAACACGATTGAAAAATGGGTACGAGCCAACAACCTGACTCTCGGTCCAGCCATGACCATCTACTATAACGAAGGCTTTACGCGCGAAAACATCGACACCGAATGTTCATTCATCATCCAGGGCGCGCCCGCCGCCCGCCCTGCAGCACCGGACACATCCATTGAACTGAAACGGATAGATGCCATTCCCCTGATGGCATCCACGGTTGTGACGGATGACTTCTACAAGAAGGTGGACGGTCTGACGCCCGCCTACAACGCCCTCGCTCAATGGATCGAGAACAATGGCTACCAGATCGCTGGACCGCCGCGTGAGTTGTTTTATGGCTCGGTGGAACAGGGAGACCTCACTGCAGAAGTGCAGTACCCGGTGGAGAAAGCCTAAACATAAAGGGTTGCGGAGCTCATTAGGGCTCCGCAACCCTTTTTATGTCCATTTTATAGAGTAAGACAAGCCTCCGCACAGAGCCAGAAGAGACTCTCCCGGATCTCTCTCTTCGACGTCCAGTGACGATGGTCCCATTCAACGCCACTCAAGTCATCTCCACCGTACAGCGCTTGCCCGAAGCTGACATTACGGAACTGAGCCACGGCAATCAGCGCTGCGCTTTCCATTTCAACCGTGAGGCAACCTTCCTCCCGCCGCCTTGCGATCTTCTTCACCGTTTCACGGTAGGGAGCATCAGTCGTCCATGTTTTCCCAACCCGGTACGGAACCCCACGGCTATCCAACGTTCTCACCAGCGCGCTGACAGCCTCCGTGTTTGTGGTTACCTCCCGACCGGGAGGCAGGTAATGGTAGGACACTCCCTCATCACGGACGGCGCTGGACACGACTATCAGATGACCCACCGCAATATCCTTTTCGAGCACGCCGCACCCGCCGCAGGCAATGAACTTCCGGCAGCCAAAGGCAATTGCTTCCTCGAGCAGTCCAGCCGCGATGGGCGCGCCCACTCCCGGATGAAGAAACGCCAGGCGCTGACCATGATACGAGATCTCATAGATGCAATGGGGTCCATCTTCCCATTTATTTTCGACAACAACCTTGGCATCGTGTTCGGCAATGACCTTATCGATCACCTCGCTGAAAAAACAAATCACGCAGTGCTCAGGCAGATCGCGGGCGCGGATGACCTTCGAGGGTTCGATGAAGGCTTCGGCTGTAGAATCAAATTCGAGTATCGGGTAGGTCATGTGTAAGATCCTTGTAAAACCCAATGAATGATAGATGTTTTGGAGAACTCAATAAGATTACGCTCACTGGCAGGCATTCTGCAAATGCTCGTCGAAGTTCTCGGAAAATTCATGGAACCCTGAGCTGTCGCAGCGTGCGCGGAAGAAGAGGTAATTGGTCGCGGCGGGGTCAGCCACCGCGCGCAATGCGCCCAGACTCGGGTTCGCGATCGGGGTGGGAGGTAAGCCCTCATAGATGTACGTGTTATACACCGAATTAATCTGCAGATCGAGCAGGCTCAGTGGATTTGTCCACCAGGTCCTCTGCAGAACATTATAGCCAATGGCATATTGCACGGTCGGGTCTGCATCCATTTTCATACCGATCCTGAAGCGGTTCAAGTAGACGGA
Organism: Anaerolineales bacterium; assembly: GCA_025938055.1. The sequence goes on from JAICQC010000117.1 coordinate 8,623, forward strand.
GGCGATCAGCGCCTGTTCCTCTTCCTGCACGGCTTCCCGCTCTACCATCGAGGCAAGTGTCACCGCCTGATAGATAGTGAGTCCCTGCTGCTCGAATCCGTTTGTCAGGTCGGACGTCAGGTGCGCGGCAAAATTACGGACCATGCGAGCGATCATTTCATCGGCTGATGTTTGGCGGGAAAAGATATACGAATCTGGATACAGGAATCCTTCGACGGAGCCCGCGCCGGACAAGAAGTCAAATCCCTGTGGGGGCGTCTTTGCAGCGCTGAGGAATTGATCGTAGGTCACGGGCAGGCCGGAGGTCGGCAGCGAGTCGGCGATCTCCTCCACGCGCCAGCCGGGCAGGACGACAAAAGTCACCTCTTCGGGCGTCGCGTCCTGCAGTTCATGCGCGATATCCAGCGCGGACATGGCGGTACTCAATTGATATTCCCCCGCCTGAATGGAGGTGTCCAGCCCGGAATAGATCAGGTAGGAACGAAACGAATCTGCATCGCGAATTAACCCCACCCCCTCGAGGTGGTTGGCGACAGCGTCAACCGACTCCCCGATCTCGATCGTGAAGGTTTGTTCGCTTCCATTCGAGTCCAGAGGCTGCGTCAGCAAGCCGTTATACCAGAGAAGCATGGCTGAATATTGGATACGCTGTGGAAACGAAAGCCACGGCGCCGGCGGACCATAGAGGCGCGTGGCGCGGGTTGGGACATAAAACAGACCAGCAATCAGGCAACCACAGGTGAAGAGGACGAAAAGAACGAGGAGAAGCCTGCGCATGACTCTGATCTCAGATTTACGGCTTACAGCTCTAGGTGTACGAGGGCTGGGATTCATTCGACCATGGGTCTGTTTGCGTCGAGGTACGATCTCAGGATCATGACCGCGGCAAGCTCATCCATATGACCAGAACGTTTTTTACGGGAGACGCCCATTTCGATCCGGGCTGTGCGCGCATCCTGAGTGCTGAATGACTCATCCCACAAGACCACGGGGATTTGCGTCTGTTCTTTCAACGCCTCGGCAAAGCGCGCCGCGCGACGACCGGCAAGATTCGGTTTGCCTTCCTCATCGTAGGATTGACCGATGACAATCAACGCCGCCTCGTTCTCCGAAGCCAGGCTGGCAACCTGGGCCGCGTCCATCAAGCGCGAAACGTGCTTAATCACTGTCAGCGGGCTGGCAATGGTCGCGGTGGGATCGCTGATCGCCAGGCCGATATGTTTTTCACCGTGGTCAACTGCCAGGATTCTCATGAAATACTCTTCACTCTGTTACCACGGAAATGCGGAAGGGCACGATCGGCACCCAGGGCCACCAGGATGGAGAGAGATTGATCATTGGGGAATCTTCCAGTGGAAGGTTCTGTCTCAGCACCGCTTGTGCGCGCTGTGAACCGATCCCCTGGACCATCTGCGTGACTTGTCCCTGATCGATCTGCCGGACAATCCGCCGTTCGACGCGGACGCGCCAGCGCGTGATACCACTTTCGCTGCTCGAGGGTGCAGCTACAGGTTCAACGGAGATTGCCTCAGACGCCGCAGCAAAGCCAGCCGGGATAGAAGCGTTAAGAGCCAGCGATGCAAGCTGAGTCAAGTCTGCCTCGGAAGCGTACAGGATGGAAAACTCCACCTGCATATCCAACGTCAATCTCGTGCCTGCCGCGCCCGGCGGCGGGTCATATTCTTCCAAAAGGATCTGTGCGACAGAAAATGTATCTTCAAAGAGGACGTCGCCAGACTCCAACTCAGCCTCAAGCTGGGTACGCGCTTCATTTTCGAGCATCTCCAGCAGTTCTTGTCTTGCACGCGCACGGTCTCTCTCGCTCGCCTGCACGGATGGGACTTCTCGTCCGCCGGTCAGCGGCTCGGGGTTTGTCACTGAAACGGAAATGCCAAGCCTGCCTTCCACAATGACGATGGTCTCCGCCTCCACGTTTCCAGATCGCCCGCCCTCCACCGCCTCTACGGGCAGTTCAAGGGTCTCCTCCACACCTGCATCAACTTCTCCGCTGCGGGTCGTCACGAAACGAATATTGTCGGCGGTGCGAATCACCGTCCCGGCAGGAATGGTCTGCGCCTGCTCTGTAAGGTTGCGGAACACCACCGTACCCTGCGCCTGTGATTGCGGTGCGACTGCTTCCCCCGTCACGACAACGCTGTGCAACCCATCCAGAATGACGCGCTTTTCACGCGCCGGGATGGTGCCCGTAATAAAAACTGATTCCACCGATGGACTGGCGGTCACGGGAAGAACGATGCTTTGAACTTCGGACTCGGGCTGCTCAACGTGCCGGGCATCGTGATGTCCATCATCGTGGGCGCGCTGTTGATCATGGTGGTTGCGATTCCGGTCATTGCCGAACGCTGGGCGGCGCGACCGGCACGTCGAACTTCGTGAGCTGTCATGGCTGAGCCCCTGGTTGCCCTGATCGATATCGGCAAGACCAACGCCAAGCTGTCGCTGGTCGATCCGCAGTCCGGCAGCGAGATTCGCGCCAGCAGACGCGCGAATACAGTCGTCCAAGG
>JAICQC010000239.1 GCA_025938055.1 Anaerolineales bacterium
CTTGGCAGCAGATTCTTTTTTCGGTCCGAAGAGGGTTCCCAATCCGATGGCGATGAGTGCAACGAGAGTTGATAAGACGATCAGCAGCCCAATAGCTACATATTCCAGCATTTTGACACCTCAAAACGCGCGTATCGTATGTTTGTGCAACCTTGCACGTTCGGCAAAGTATAACATAATGTGTTAGTTTTCACAAATTTGATGATAAAAGTCAGCTTGGAGAAATGCCGATTAAATAAAAAGCAGGGACACGCTGTTCTGTAGATATCGTGTCCCTACCTGATTAAGCCAGATAATCTCTAAGCTGCCTGCTCCTCGATGGATGCCGCAGCTTCCTCAGTGCCTTCGCTTCGATCTGACGGATGCGTTCACGGGTCACATCGAAGTAGCGGCTCACTTCCTCGAGCGTATGGTCCTTGCCATCCTTTAAGCCAAAGCGCAGTTCAAGCACTTCACGTTCGCGGTCAGAAAGCGACGTGAGTGCCCGCTGCACCTGCTCACGCAGCATCTGGCGCGCCGCGGCTTCGATGGGAGAAGGCGCATCTTCGTCTTCGATGAACTCGCCCAGCGAGCTGGAGTCCTCATCCCCCACCGGACCTTCCAGCGAAACCGGTTCCTCCGCCGAGCGCAGGACACGGTCTATCTTTTGAGTGGCAATCTCCAGCCTGTGCTGCAATTCCGGCGGGAGAGGCTTTTCTTCGGCGTGGGCGCGCAGGACAGCTTGCACATCGGAAGCAGGGAGATACCCCACCTCGAGCGCGAGTTCCTCCGTCGTTGGGTCGCGACCCAACTGCTGGATGAGGGTCCTCTGCGTCCGCAAAATACGCGTAATCGATTCGAATAAATGGACCGGAATACGGATCGTGCGCGCCTGCTCAGCGATCGAGCGGTTAATGGACTGGCGTATCCACCACGTGGCGTAGGTGCTGAACTTAAAGCCGCGTCGCGGGTCGAACTTCCCAACCGCCCGTAGAAGTCCCATGTTGCCTTCCTGGATCAGGTCAAGGAAATTGATGCCGCGTCCCAGGTAACGCTTGGCAACACTAACAACCAGCCGCAGGTTGGCGCGGATGAGCGCCTGATTGGCTTCCACGGCGCGGGCTTGTGCGGCGCTCATCTCTGCCATCAGGTCCTGGTCGTCGCAAAGGTGTTTGTACAGGGTGCGCTGGTTCGGCAGTTTTTGATTCTGGTTGAGATGTTTCAGCAGCCACTCCGCGTAGGAAAGCGGGAACAGGTACAGGCTGAGAAAGACACTGTAGGCATTGCGGGCGAGGGCATCCCAGAGCTGGTCCACGCCCCAGTGACCATTATCCAAATAGTTGCGCAAGTAGGAGGGCGCATCCGACTGCCAGCCGGCATGCAGGGCTTGCGCCTCGGTCAGAATCAGGCTGAGGTCGGGCAGATCATAATGAAGCCGCTCGGCATCCTCCACGAGGCGCTCCCAGGCGGTCTGCATTTCCGCCAGGATGGCATGATAGATAGCACACTCATGCGAAAGTCCCTTGGGACGCGGGCGGCGCCGCAGCGTGATCACGAAGCGATTGGCTTCGATAATGGTCGCCAGCCGGAATTCACTGTCCGAGTCGAGGAGTTTGACCTCACCGATCTCGCGCAAATACAACCGCACCGGGTCCTCGGACAGTTCCGCGGCAACTTCGGGATTCTTTAAGTCAATTGGATCGTCTTCGAGAAGCTCATTTTCCTGTTGAGCGAGCAGGCTGATATCAGGATCCCCCACTTCATCACCCATCAGCACAAGATCCTTCAGGCCGTTTTCCTCCGCCTGCTTCCCGTTCGAATTCTTTACAGGCTCCTCCCAGGACGGGTTCTCGGCGCGGGGCAGCGGCTGTTTGACCTTCGTCTTGCGCTTTTCTTTTTGTGATGATCTCTTTTTTAAAGTCATGTGCCCTTTCTAACCAGACGACATCACATATGAATTGTTACGTTTGCTTTATGGTCTACGAATTGTCCGCCACGCCCAACGATCCAGAGTGCCAAACTATTGTAATCGCTTTGACGACATTTTCCGGTATGCCTGGTCCAGATCATGCAGCAGCCTGGTATGCTTTAACACCAGAGTCTGGTAGGAAGCCGCGCGCAGATCACCCACCTGCTGGGCTTCCTCCTGCAGGTAGCGCAGCTGGTTCAGGTTCTCACCTGCCGCCACCCGGCGCAGTTTGATCACGCCGCGCAGCAATTCCTCGAGCAGTTTCTCTTCCATGCGCTCGAACTTCTCAGACTGGGAATCCAGTTCCTGCAGGAGGCTTTGCAGGGAAGCGGGCACAGATTCCACCACAAATTCATGATGCTCGGTCTTGTCCTGTTCCACAGCTTCACGGATCAAACCGAAGAACATTTGATGGTCGGTATATTCAAAGTCCTGCCCGGTCAGTTTGAGCAGCCTGTTCTCCTCGAGCAGCCGATCCAGGCGGTAGAGCAGTTCGGGTTTCCGGTATAACACCGCAATGATGTACGCCTCGACCTTTTGATTGGAGGAGATCGTAACTGCAGCCTTGGGCTTTTCCGGGACCTGTTTTTGCAGCGTCTGCGGACCGCGCAAACGCCGAACGCTCGAAGCCTGTGCCTGGGTACCGGTCAATGCACTCTCATCCACTCTCAGCATGCGCGCCAATTGCTGGCGATAGGTATCGCGCTCGAGGGCGTTTGGCAGGTCCTCGATCAATGGGAGCACCTGCGCCGCGACCTGGTTCTTCACCTTGGGGTCGATAATGTTCTGCCCCGCGGCGAGCGTCTCCATCACATAGGTGACGATTGGTTTCGCGTTCTCGATCAGGCGCGCCCACTCCTCTTTATTGCGCGCCACGATTTCATCGGGGTCCAATTCATCGGGAATGGATGCCACGCGCAGGTCCGCCTGCAGGCGCGCTTCGTTGCGCAGCAGACCGCGCGCATCGAAGCCGAATTCACCCTCGCGGTCCATTGCCTGGCGCGCTGCGTCCAGCCCGCGCAGGACAGCTTTTTGCCCGGCGGTATCCGGGTCAAGCGCCAGCACAATCCGGCGGGTGAAACGTTTGAGCAGGCGCAGCTGGTGTTCGGTGAGGGCTGTGCCCATCGGCGAGACCACGTTTTCATAGCCTGCCTGGTGCAGGGCAATGACGTCAAGGTAGCCTTCCACGATCACCGCCTGGTCAGCCGTGCGGATGGGCTTGCGCGCCCGGTCCAGCCCGTAGAGCAGGTGTCCTTTTATGAAGACCGGTGTTTCCGGTGAATTAAGGAATTTGGGTACATCGTTCGGGTCGACGATGCGCGCGCCGAAGCCTGCCATACGCCCGTTCTCATCGCGGATGGGAATCATCAGCCGGTTGCGGAAGCGGTCATAAAAACCGCCGCTGTCACGCGGCGATATCAAGCCCGCCTCCGCCAGGTCCTGCTCAGAGTAGCCGCGCTGGGTGAAATGGGCAAGGGCTGAGTCCCAGGCACTCGGTGCATATCCCAAGCCAAAGGTCTCGATGGACAGATCGGTCAGCCCGCGTTTCTGGCGCAGGTAACTCAGCAGCGACTTGTTCGCCATTAAATGGCTGCGGTAGAAGATCAGCGCGTCTTCGAGCAGAATGCGGAGCTGATCATAGACTTCCTTTTGCTCAGGAGTTTGCTTGGAAAATGTAGGGACCTGCACGCCAGCGCGCGCGGCAAGATGATCGAGCGCCTCCTTGAAATCAAGGTTCTCGCGCTTCATCACGAACTTGAAGACGTCGCCCCCCTCATTGCACTGACCGAAACAGCGCCACGTGCCAGACTCTGGCCACACCACAAAGGAGGGTGTGTGCTTATTGTCATGGAACGGACAAAAACCTGTATAGTTCCGCCCGGCATGGCGCAGTTTGACGCCTGCCTCCGAGACAAGGTCTACGATATCTACTCTGGACTTGATCTCATCAATGATGGACATGCAGGCGGATTATAGACTCGATTGAATGGAATCGCAAACGACCTGTGAGGTTGCCAGCCACCCCGCGATCTATATATAAATAAAGCCTCCTCCACTACACAATCAGTGGAGGAGGCTGAACTTCAGATTGTTCAAATGTTAGCGCGGGAAATAGAGTTCCAGTTCAGGGACAGAGATCTCTACCTCATGCAGCACTTCGTAATGGGCACGCAGCACCGGCAGGATGCGCTCGCGGTCTCCCTCATTGGCATCTCGGAATTTGACCAACAGCCTCTCATAATTCCGGATCGCCCGGGCTCTAAGCGCTTCATTCTTAGAGACATCCAGCAACTCATCAAATCGCCGCTCAGACAGGGAAATGTCCACGCCGAGCTGGTCATTGGAGGTCAGGCGCCAGATATGCTCGCTGGTCAATTTCCAGGTATAGAGCGCATCACCGGGCAGCGCCTGTTGCGCGAACGCCGTGCCGCTGGCAAGGAACAACAACAGAATCGTCACAAAGCCGATCGAGACTCTCCACAACACCGGGGAGACCCGCTTACGCTGCGGGTGCTGCTGCATGTATACGTTCAGCTGGGAACGGGCGCGGTTCTTATACTGTGGGCTCGGGACCACTTCACGGCCGCGCGCCAGCCTGGTAGCGGCGCTAAGCAGCGGCTTGAGCTGCGCGGCATGCTCGGGATAGCGCGCCAGACATTCATCAATGGTGGATTCGCCTTCCTCGATCTGGTTCAGGCAGGCATCCAGTATGGTTTCAAGATCGTTGTTCATAAAGCCATCTTTTCTTCCAATTGCTTGGCTAATGCTTGCAAGCCTCTCATCTGCAGGGCACGGATCGCTCCTTCGCGCTTGCCCAGCTGGCGTGCAATTTCGTTGTTCGACATTCCTTCAATAAACTTCAAAGTCAGCACTCTCTGTTGGTCATCCGTCAAGGTTTGCAGAGCTACCTTGACCGATTGCATCTCAACAGTCAGGTCAATTTCGGTCTCCACAACCTCCGAGTGATCGGGCTGCGAAAGCTGCACGTCATCCAGAGCCGTGGTCACTTTACGGGTACGGTAATGGTCAATCACGGCATTATGAGCAATCGTATATAGCCATGCGAGGTAGGGCGTCCGGCTGAATTGGAAACGTTCCAGGTTGCTCCAGGCTTTAAGGAAAACCTGGGAAGTGATATCTTCAGCCGTCTGCTGGTCTTCCACGCGAAAATACACAAAGCGATAGATGCGCTCCATATAGGCGTCGTATAACTGTCCGAACGCCTCTGAATTACCAGCCTGCGCCTGAAGGACGAGCTGTCGCTCGTTTGCAAGGGGCATTCTGGTCTTTTTACTGTTCTTTGAATCCAACTAGTGCTACCTCGTATAACGAACGTTGATATGTACTGTTACATAAAACACTCTCCCAGGGCGGGAGAGCTTTGCAAACTTGTAAACCCTTGAGCCGGAATCGGTCTGCGGGCCCGTTGACGGGAACTACAAGCCTCTCTGGCTGTCTTCGAACATTATATCATTTATCATTTTACCGCTTGTCTCATAAACAATTAAACTTTTCCACTGTGCTTGTAAGCTGAAATTCAAATCTTGAGTTTAAATAATTGTGCGGCACTTTGTAAGACTTTGGTGGCAAAACATAGTAATTTTGTTAAATTAAAGCGGAGCAGTCTCAGGACTGCTCCGCAAGCTGACAGGGAAACATTAATCGAGTGGGCTTACCTGCAACTCATCCTCACAGCCGCCAGTCCCATGCCCGCTTCCGGGCTGGGAATAGGTTTCCAACTGTGCTTTGAGCGCCTCCTGCTCGGCAACGGTGGAGCGATCGTGATTGAAATTGGTTGCCAGGCCGCTCACCGTATGGGCTTGCGCGCCTTTGAAATCCGCCTTCGCAAAGGCACCTTGCACGGTCATATAGGTCGCAGCGATCAGGGCGAGGCTTATCAGCGTCACAAGTACAACTTTGGCAATCGGTTTAGACATGGTCATGTTCACTCCTTGTCGATCTGTTTTACCTGTTGAAGGGGCACCAGTCTCGGGAGCCCTGGATGCGACGGGCAAACGAACACGATGTAGACACCCCGCTTGCGACTACCATTAAATTATACCCAGTCCTATTTGAATTTCAATGAGCGGAGGCTGAAATTCAGATTAGAGTTCAAAAAGAACGGCACGGGAAGCAGCTAAAAGCCTTCCAGCCTGGAGAGGTCCGCCACGCCGCGTGACAACGCCGCGACCTGCCCTACCAGCCCCAGCCTGTTCTCACGAACGGTTTGGTCCTCCGTCATCACCAGCACTTTGTCGAAGAAGGCGTTGATGGAGGGAACAAGTTTGAGGACCGTGTTCAAGAGTTCATCGACGGTGGACGGTGGACGGTGGACGGTAGCTTTGATCGTTTTGTATAAGTTCTTCTCTTCAGCTTCCATAAGTTTGCTTTCGACCACGGTCCATGGTCCACGGGCTTCTGTCTGGCTGCGCAAGATGCGGACACAGCGCGCGTACGCTGGCAGGATCGTATTCCAGTCATCCCGCGCCACCCACGCCTGGAGCTGTTTCACGGCTTCGACAGATTTCGCCGGGTTGGCAGACTGTTCCGCCAGGACCGCTTCAACGACATCATATTTATAACCAACATCGTTGAGCACCACCTTTAAACGCCCGGCAATAAATTCAAGGATCTGCGTCTGCACCGTCTCTGTAACCTCGATGGGCTGGAGCTTCGCCGCTTTTCCGACAGCTTCGCGCAGGTCGAACGGAATGCCATGCTCGACCCCCGAGGGGGGTGCTATCAACGGCTGGACGACACCGAGCGCGGCACGCCGCAGCCCGAACGGGTCCTTTGTGCCGGTCGGAGCCAGTCCCGCGGCGAAGAGCCCGACCAGGGAATCGATGCGGTCTGCCAGCGCGACCGCCACGCCAATCTTCGATTTCGGCACGGTCTGGTATTGCTCGCCGATGGCATCCGCCACCTCTTTTTGCTCGCCAGAGCGCAGGGCATATTCACGCCCGATGATGCCTTGCAGAGAGGTCATCTCCATCACCATCTGCGTGACCAGGTCTGCTTTCGCCAAATACGTTGCACGTTGAAGGTTAGAGCGTTGAAGGTCATCCAACCCGAGCATATCCGCCAGTTCAGCAGAGAGTTTGAGTATCCGCTCGGATTTATCGAGCATGGAGCCCAGCTTGGTCTGGAAGATCAGCTTGGACAACCCCGGTCGATAGGCTTCCAGCGGCTGTTTGAGGTCCTCGCGGACGAAGAAATTGGCATCTGCAAACCGCGCCCCGAGCACATGCTCATTCCCCTGCCGGACGATGTCGATGCCAATATCGTCACCGTTACGGATAGCGATGAAGTGAGGAAGTAAATGGGTAGATTGGGAATTGGCAATTGGGAAATAACGTTGGTGCTTTTTCATTACCGAGAGCAGCACATCCCGCGGCAGGGACAAATACTCCTGCTCGAATCCACCCATGACCGCGGTGGGCATCTCGACCAGGTTCGCCACCTCACTGA
>JAICQC010000155.1 GCA_025938055.1 Anaerolineales bacterium
CTGTGGCAGAACGTGGTGCTTGTTCGCCACATAACGATTCCTTCCGAGATTTTAGCCACAATATGATGAAGCGCGATAACACGAGTAGCCCTATACTGGTCCAACAAGCGGCAAGTGTCACTGTCGATGCAATCAAAGAGAACGGGAACATACGAGTTAATGTGAAGGTCGTCAATACAGGTGCAGGTCATAAGCTTCCAACTGATTCACCCCTTCGCCACTTAATCCTTGTCATTGAGGCAATGGATGAAAATGACAGGTTGCTAACGCAGGTGGAAGGTCACACGATTCCAGCATGGGGCGGCTCTGGTAACCAGCCTGAAGATTACTCGGGGCGTCCCGGCGAAATCTATGCAAATATACTCAAAGATAGAGATACGAATGAGGTGCCCGCTATTGCGTATTGGAATCCCACAATCCCTGCGTGGAATGGTTCTGACACACGTTTGGTTCCCCATCAGGATGTAATGAGCACATATTTGTTTGTTGTGCCATCGCATGGAGACATCAGGATCAGCGCAAGGTTGTATTATCGGTATGCGTTCATTGATCTAATCCGTCAGAAAGGGTGGCCAATACAGGATATCCTGGTGAATTGGGACGATGAGCAAGTTGAATAAGCAGCAAAAAGCAACTTGTGAACTCATTTGTCGTAAAATAATAGTGAGCTACTTTTCACAAGGAGAATCCCATGCGACAAAATCGAACCAATCTCGCCCTCGGCATCCTGCTGATCCTCATCGGTGGATGGCTGGTCATCAGCCGGCAGGTCCCGGCTGTACAGAACTGGCTGGGTGACAATTTCACCTGGCCCATGTGGACAATCGGCGCCGGGTTGATCGTGTTCATCATTGGCTTGCTCACCGGCGCGCCGGGCATGTCTGTGCCGGCATCCATCATCGCGGGGATCGGTGGTATTTTGTTCTACCAGAATCAAACCGGGGACTTTTCATCCTGGTCCTACATGTGGGCGCTCATCCCGGGTTTTGTTGGTGTGGGAACGATCCTGGCAGGTTTGCTCGGCGAAAACACACGCAGGAATCTTTCGCATGGACTGAACCTGATTGTCATTAGCATCGTGCTTTTCCTCGTCTTCGCCACCTTCTTCGGTGGTCTTTCGATCCTGGGCGATTATGGCGCTGCGGTCATCCTCATCCTGCTGGGTGTCTACGTGTTGATCCGGGGTTTTGTACGAAGTGGCAGCGGAAGCAGAGGTCAAGATGAAGCGCGATAACCTGTTTTGGGGAACTGTTCTGATCCTGGTGGGGGTGCTTCTCTTTCTGCAATCGCAGGGCATCATTGGAAATATCTTCAGATATTTCTGGCCCCTGATGCTCATTCTGGTTGGCAGTTGGATCGTCCTGAGTGTCTATTGGCGTCCGGCTGCCTCCGAAGAGGAGACATTTCTCATTCCCCTCGCAGCGGCGACAAGTGCCCGGTTCCAGTTCTCGCATGGTGCCGGCCAGCTTGAGATTAGTGGCGGCGCCCCCATTGGACAGGCACTCGCCGGATCATCCGCGGTTGGGATGAACAAACAAAGTCATATGGATGGCGACCGGCTGGAGGTCAAGGTGGAGGCGGGACCCTCATTCGTGCCGTTCATTGGTCCATCACAGGGAGTCTGGCGATTCCACCTGACACAGGAAATCCCATTGACGCTTGTAGTGGAGGCTGGCGCGAGTTCACTGAATATCGACCTGAAGGACGTGCTTGCCACCCGCGTGGAACTCAATACCGGCGCCAGCAGCTCGAACGTGACCGTGCCGGCGCGCGGCGTTTCACTCCTGGATGTGGAGGCGGGCGCAGCATCGGTCAATATCCGTGTCCCCGATGGGACCGCGGCGCGCATCCGCGTGGAAGAAGGCGTGAACTCTGTCCACGTGGACACAAATCGCTTCCCGCGCCTCGACTCGGGATTTTATCAATCGTCTGGCTACGATACTTCACCTGACCGTGCCGAGATCAATATCGAAGCGGGCCTGGGCTCGGTCACTGTAATGTAAGGAGAATAAACATGCGACGTTATGACCCTCGACTCATCCTGGGCGTCCTGCTCGTACTTGGCGGTTTGTTCTCACTACTGGGTGCCATGGGCGTGATCTCCAACGCCGGCGGCATATTCTGGGGATTGCTTTTCACCGCGGGTGGCTTATTCTTTCTCTATATGCTCATCAATCAGCCCGAGAACTGGTGGGCAGCCTTCCCCGCGTTCACGTTGCTCGGGCTGGCAGCCTCCTCCTTCCTGCCCGATTCCCTGGAAGCCTACGATGGACTGGTCTTCTTTGGCGGGCTCAGCCTCGGGTTCTGGTGGGTGTATTTCACCGGGACCGACCGTTGGTGGGCGATCATCCCTGCTGGCGTCATGCTGACTCTTGGCACTGTTTCCCTGATCGATGACCTTGCGCAGGATGCGGAGACAGGTGGACTGTTCTTCCTCGGGCTGGGGCTCACATTCATCCTTGTGGCAGTTCTGCCCGGTGAAAAGAGCGGCCGCACCTGGGCGCTGATACCAGGGGTCATTCTCCTCTTGTTCGGTGCGTTGCTGGGGACTCCGTATCAGGGCATCACAGATTATCTCTGGCCTGCCATACTCATCATTCTGGGCGGGTATTTTGTCCTGCGATTTTTTGTGAACCGGTCACCGGAATAAATTTGTGAAGAAACGCAGAAACGGTGGCGCCATGGCGCCACCGTTTCTGTTTTACCTGCCCTCACCCGGTATCTCAAAATTATCGAGATTTCTCAATCATCCCCTGCACAAGAATGGACTTTACCTGTTTGTGAGCGTCCTTCCAGCGAAAGGAAACTCCATCTGCCAGGCGCCCCAAGATGTCCTTCCCTGCTTCCTCATGCTCCACGCAGAACCGGCGAAGGTCACTACCGTGGACACGAACTGCGGTCACATCCTCGAAGGCAACAGCTGTGGATGTATAGGTATCACGGCCAACGACTGCCGACCAGCCGAACACACCGTCTTTCTCCACATGCGAAATCGTAATTGGAATTCCGTCATGAGGCTTAAACGATATATCAACTTTGCCATCAATCATCCAATAAAGGAATTCCGCTCGTTCGCCCTGTCGAAAAACGACCTCTCCTGCCAGGCAGGAAAACGTCTCAAAAAGCGGCCTCAGCAATTTGATCTGGTCTTCATCCAATCCTTTAAAAATAGCTACGCGATTCACAATTCATTAAACCTTTCAAATATGATAACCCGGCAGGCGATATCCCTTCCAGTGGCAAAGGTCACTAGTTAAATGACATTTGTCCTGAATTTAATATCAACGAATGCACAAGGGTATACTTATTGAAAGTATCCATGTACTATGATTACTTTGCCTCGAAAAACTCTTCCTCTACTTCTGCTGGGACTTGGTATAACCCTTGTTATTGCCTCAGCATATCTGATTTTGCGGGATCTCTCGCTTCAGACTGACTTTTCGACGATTCCCGTTAAAGTTAACTTCCCTGCTCCTGATTTGACCCTACCAGATACCCTGGGCGCTTTGCATTCGTTGGTAGACTATCGTGGTCAGGTCGTGCTTGTCAACCTATGGGCAACATGGTGCGAGCCGTGCAAGGAGGAAATGCCGGCTCTCCAATCCTTTTACAACAAACACAGCGATGAGGGTTTTGTGGTTATTGCCATCAATGACGGCGACCCCGCGGCAGACGTTTTGCAGTTTGTGAAAGAGTATCGCTTGACCTTCCCCATCTGGCTGGACCCGACCTACATTGCCACTGAGCAGGCATTCAAAACGCTGAACCTGCCAAGCTCCTTTGTCATCGACCGGAACGGAACCGTTCAGCTTCAGTGGGTGGGGGGTATCAGTCGCAGCATGCTTGACCGGCACGTATCCCCTCTCATCACGGAGTCACAATGAAAGCTTCCGTCCAGTGGAAAGAAAACATGACATTCCTCGGCATGCCAGATTCAGGGTTTCCTGTCCAAATGGACTCAGATCCTTATTTTGGCGGGACCAATCAAGGTGTGCGTCCCATGGAGATGGTGGCGCTGGGGCTGGCTGGCTGCACGGCAATGGATGTGCTTTCGATTCTGCGAAAGAAGCGTCAGAACGTAACTTACTTTGAAGTCAAGGTGGATGCGCCGCGCTCTGCAGAAGACCCGAAAGTGTTTACCCGCGCGCTCATCACCTACATTGTGGCTGGCATGAATGTAGCAGAAACAGCAGTGTTGCGGTCCATTGAGCTGTCCATTACAAAATATTGCCCGGTGCAGTATATGCTCGCACAGGTGTTTCCGATGGAACTGCACTATGAAATTTATGAAGACAATGGAAATGGAAGCCGACGCCTGACGTTTCAGGGCGTCTGGCAGCAGTTATCCCTGACTTAAACCTGTCACTCGGGGGACTGATACGTTCTGTCTGACATGATCTGACTCTGATAATCTGAACATTCACAGGCGATCACTGTTGCCGCGCCGCGCGTCAATGTGCCTTTGTACTCACGCGAGCCGTTATGAGCGACCCAGCCTTCGAGGTTGAAGGCAAGTGGTCCATCGGCAAGAATCCATTCGCCGTTATATTTGCGGGCAATGTGGACGTGTGTACCCGTCACACGGCCACCCTCGCAGGAGGGATAGCCAATGGGGTCACCAGCTCTCACTTCCGTGCCGAGGGGCACGCGTGCATCGTTACCCAGATGCAGATAATACAGGGTCCAGCCGGTGCGTTCATCCCCGTCCTTGTCGAGGTCGATCACCGTGCCGTCTATGTCAGAACGGATAATGAGTCCGTCTGCCATGGCAGTTGCATATTGATCCTTTTCGACGGTATAACAGCCTGTAGTGTCAGAGGCGGGAGCGAAGTCTATGGCTGAGAGCGGCTCACCCGTTCCCCAGCCGGTGTGAGGTCCGCCTGTGTATGCCCACAGGTGACCCACCACGAAGGGGAACTGCAGGGCAGGCTGCTGCAAACTGCCAGGCAGGACGGTTACAGGGTCCGCCCACGGATCGCCAAAGAAGGTCTCATACACGCGCCCCAGGCCGTCCGGTCCGATCGAAGCAAAGTATCGCTCGCCTGAGTAAAGCCTGGAGAAATAATACTGCAGTGCCACAGAGCCCGCGTTCTGCCAGGGGTCAGGCCGGAAGAGGGTGCCATCCAGCAGTTCGAGCTCGGTCAGTCTTCCGGCACGCCAGTTGTAATATCCGTTGTTGAGCGTATTCGCGGCGATGATCAGTTGGGTGTACGGTGATTCGTAGTTGACGCGCCGGAAGCCAAGCATATACTTCGGGGCGGGAGGCTCCGGCTGGGTGAGTGCGCCGCCCTGATATTCAAGCAGCGCCAGGAGCAGTTGCGGGCTGATGCTGTAGTTCTGTGCAATGTAATCCACCATTTCAGCCCCGGTACGTGTCTTTTCGCCCGCATAGACGCGGTAATTCTTCAGCCAACCGGATGTTGAAGAGATGAATGCGGAAGTACTGAACCCGATCTGCGCGGGACCGTTGACAAAGGCATGGTCAGGAATGCTTTGATAGGCAGTGCCCCACAAGGGAAGGTAGTAGATCGGGATCTTCATCGGCATTCCCGGCGGCATGGTGGTCGCGTCCGCGGGGATGATGGGATTGGCAGCCATAATCTCCTCGACGGTGGTGTTGAAGCGCGCTGCCAACGCGGGAAGGGAATCCCCATTCTGGGCAATATAATCCACAAGTTCGCCGGGGGCGTATTCCGGTCGCTCAGAGGTCGGTGCAGGCATTGGCGTGGGCGCCAGCGGCGTGATCATATTTTTGATCGCTCGCTGGGCTGCATTCTCACCAGCCGGTGCACAGGACGCTATCAGCAACGCAATAAGACTCAGATTCAAAAAACACAGAGACGAGCCTTTCCCTCTGTGTTCTCTCGTAAAAGATATGTTCAGTTTCATGCCTAACTATTCATCTTCGTTTTCGCGGAGGATGACGGCCAGTGACTGCGCATACAGATCCGCGGTAATTACTTTATCACCTTTGACAAGCTTTCCCAGATAGGGTTTCTCGCCAGCATAGACCGTCCAGCCGCTCAGCACAAAGGGGATGGGTCCATCTGCAACGACCCATTCGCCGTTATATTTCCGTGCGATATGCAGGTGTGTCCCGGTGGAGGTGCCACCTTCGCAGGAAGGATGCCCGATGAAATCGTCCTGCTCCACCCAGACGCCCTCAGGAGCCCGGTTCCTGGCTGCGACGTGCAAATATAGCATATTCCAGCCGGTTTGTTCAGACCCGTCGCCATCCATATCCACCACGACCACACCGTTGCCCGAGCGGACGACCAGCCCCGGCGCGGTAGCCACGATCCACTGATCGGAGGAAAGGCAGCCCGTCTCGGCACTGGCAGGTGCGAAATCCAGGGCTGCAAGAGGACCGTCATGTTCCCAGGCGGCGTGAGGTCCGCCGGTAAATGCCCAGGCTGCGTCCGTTTGGAAAGGCAGGGACATTTCAGGCTGACTGATACCCGGCGGAAAGATCGGACCAAACACGTCGGCGCGGGACCACGGGTCGCCAAACATATTCTGATAATAGGGGAGAAAACCGCTGGTCTGGTCCATGATGCGCAGCCACTCATTGAAGGTATGGTTGCGGGAAAAATAATACATGAGCGCGACCGTGCCAGCGTTCAGGGTCGGGTCGATGCGCAGCTTGTTGCCGTCCACAAAGTTGAGTTCGATCAATCTTCCTGCGCGCCAGTCATAGTAGCCGGTGGAAAGCTGGTTGATCCCCCAGACCATCTGCATGAACATTCCCTTATATCTGAAACTTTCATAGCCCAGAGGGTAATTGATGCGAAAGTCGTTTTCGGGTCTGCCGCGCACCCAGCTCGATTCATAATCGAGGATGGCCAACAATAGCCGGGGATTGACAGAGTTTTCGTAGGCGAGCCGCTCGATCTCACGCGCACCTGATGTCCAGCCAGTGGTGCCGAGATATTCCCGGTAATTTGCAAGGTAGCCACCAGCATCCTTCACATAGGTTGAGATATCAAAGTCGATGGCGGTGGACGAAAAGATCAGTTCGTTATCGGGGATCAGTTGTACTGCCGGTGTAAAGGGAACAGAGCGATCGAGGGTATCTGGAATGATGAGCAGCGTGCCGGGATCGAGCAGTCCTGATTCAGGGAGGATCTTGGGAGAAGTGATGTCGTTCACATCCACGCCGAAACGGATCGCTACCGCCGGGAGCCAGTCGCCGCTCTGGGTGTAGTACAACAGGGTCGGGACGTTTCCGGTTAAGGAAGAGACTTCTTCAGGGGTGGAGGTGGCTGCCTCGGTAACAAATGCCTCGCTAAACGTAGGCGTGGGCGTCATAGTTGCTTCAAAAACAAAGGGGCTCACTTCGGTAGCGGTCTGTGTGGGAACAATAGGAGGCAGTGGGGATGAGGTCGGAAGCGGACCTCCGAGCGGGGTCGGGGTTGCATACTGACCCCACAGGGACGCGTTCCCGCTGCACGCGGATGCGGCCAGCAAAAATGATGCTGCGATAAACAAGCTAATCGATCGTTTCACAAAATGAGTCCGTTCGCAGGAATTATACCCGTATAAAGGTTCCAGCAAAATCAGGAACGAACCTGCGCGGTGATTGCTATCTCGAGACCTGATTTAAGCCTTCGAACCTGCCCTCCAGCGCTTCGAAGACCATGTCTCCGCGCGTCAGGTAACCGTCGTACTCGATGCCGTTGCCGCTGGAGATCCAGCCATCCAGGTTGAACGGCAGGTTCCCATCAGCGGAGATCCACTCTCCGTTGTACTTGCGCGCCAGATGCAGATGCGTGCCGTTCGAAATGCCGCCTTCGCAGGAGGGATGACCGATTGGCTCACCCGCGTAGACGTAGGTGTTCGGCTGGATGCGGTCACGGGTTTCGACGTGCATATACAGCACATTCCAGCCCGTCTGTTCATAGCCATCGTTATCCAGGTCCTGGATGACCGCGCCGTTCTCCGCGCGTACGATCCAGCCATTGGCAACCGCCACGACCCAGGCGTCGCTGGACACGCAGCCCAGGGCCTCCCCGGGCGGGGCAAAATCCAATGCAGCCCAGGCGGAACCAAAATCCCAGCCGCCGTGCGGACCGCCGGTATAGGACCAGACCGCGCCAGGTTCAAAAGGCAGCTGCATCGCTGGCTGGCTTAAGTTCGGGGGTACCAGGGGCGTGATATCGTAATCGAACGGATACCCGAAGAGCTTATTGTAGGTTTCAAAGAACCCGAGCGCGCTGACGTCATAATCCCAGAAGGGGCGGTTGTTGAACAGAGAGAGAAAATACTGTAGGGCGGCGGTTCCTGCATTGATGGTGGCGTCGAGGGGGACGTAAGAGCCATCGCTTAATGGCAGGGTGGATATTGCGTTGACACCCCACAGGTAGTAGCCGCGGTTGAGATTATTAGCTGTCCATGCCATCTGCCGATACAGCCCGGCATAATAAGTGTCATAAAAACCAAGAGGGTAATCCACGTTCTGCGGCGCAGGGTCGGTGACCCATCCACTGCGATATTCGAGGAGTGCCAGCAGTACCCGAGGATTGACGGAATAACTCTGAGCGACACGCGCGACGATCTGCGTGCCCGTTAAGTATTGCCCGTCCACATCCTGCGAATAATTTGCGAGATAACCATCATGTTCCTGAATGAACGACGTCAGGTCGAATTCAATCGTCGCCGGTCCGTAGACCAGCTCTGAATCTGGAATGAGCTTGAACGACGAACCAGGATTTGGATCGACCTCTACGGGAGGAATCGTCAAGACCATGCCGACGGAAAGGATGCTCGTTTCATTCAACCCGTTGGCTTGCATGAGCGCCTCAAGCGTAATCCCATATGCTCCTGCGATGGTGCCAAGTGTATCGCCAGCCTGAACCGTGTATTGATCCAGGAAGTCGCGCGGTGTGGGAAGGGGGTGAGGCAAATCCGGTGTAGGGGTGGTGGACGATGAATTCGGGTTGCGCAGCGGGATATTCACAGAGACCGGCGCGCGCGTGGGCGTGGGTCCCAGCGGTGTTCTCAGCGGCTGCATCACCTCGCCGACCGAAACGGGCGCGACCTGCGAACCGGTGCCATTGACCGGCGCAAAAGGATCGTAGGTTGGATAGAGGTCTGAGGGATTTGTGCTGTTACACGAGGAGAGTAGAAAAGCAACGAGCAAAAAGCAAACAAAAGGACGTGATGCAAGGCGGGACATGGCAAAGATTGTACCAAAGCGCGTCAACGAACCTACCATGAGTTATGACTTTGTTATTCCTTCTCAATCAGCGACGGCTGTGGAGTTAGAAACGGTGGCTGGCTTTGCTGAAATTCTGGTAAAGAGGAGGAACATCAAGAGGTTGAGCATTACATTGACGAAGATCATCCCCATCATGGCGCCCGCGCCGATCTGCACGAATGCCTGTCCGATCAGCCACGGCAGGATCATGCCACCGATCCCTGCCCCCACAAGGAACAAACCGGCGATCGTTCCTGTCACGTGCATGCGTTCTTCGGCAAGGGTCAGGAAGGTGGGGAAGATAGAAGCCTGGGAGATCCCGAACAGGATGGTTCCGATCCATAGCATGGCACCGGACTCTGGGAAGAGCAGAATCAGTCCCACACTGATGAGGCAGCCTATAAAATCCCAGGCAAGGATCGTGACAGGCTTGGCGCGTGTCGAGGTCCAGATGCCGAACAGGCGTCCGATGGTAAAGAATCCCCAGAAGGCAGATGTTAAATAAGCCGCTGTCACCTCGGTTCCAAAGTTCAGCGTGAAGGCATAGGTATAGATCCATGACCCGTAGCCGACTTCGCCGCTAACATACAGGACAAAGCATAAGACCATGATCACGA
>JAICQC010000509.1 GCA_025938055.1 Anaerolineales bacterium
AACGTTCGCCTAAAGGAGTGAAGCTGTCATGCCCTCCAAAGCAACGCTCAAACAAGTTGCGGACCGTGTTGGTGTCAGCTATCAGACCGTCTCTAAGGTTCTGAACAAGCAGGCGCAAGTTTCCAAGGAAACGGAACAACGTATCCTGGAAGCCGTGCGCGAGCTGGGCTATCGACCCAATCAGATCGCCCGCAATATGCGCGCCAAACGCAGTTTCATGATTGGCTACTCCTGGGCGCAGACCTCCCCCGATCAAGTAAATCATATTCTCGACCAGTTCCTGACCAGTATGGTACAGGAAGCTGAGGCTGCTGGTTATCATCTGCTGCCGTTTCCGTTTCGGGAGGGCGATGGGCTCGTGGACGCCTACCGTGAATTGATCGACACCGGTCGCGTCGATGGGTTTGTGCTCTCCAGTGTGAACTATGACGACCCGAGAATTGCATTCCTGATCGAACGCAATTTCCCCTTTGTGGCTTTCGGCCGTTCCAACCCCGAACTGGATTTCCCCTATGTGGATGTGGATGGGTTTGCGGGCTTGCACCAGGCGATGCAGCATCTGCTCTCGCGCGGGCATCAGTGCATTGCCGTCATCGGTTGGCCGGAGGATTCGCGCGTAGGGAATGAACGCATGCGGGCATACTTTGAGTCCATGGATGCAGCCGGATTCAAAACCCGTCCCGAGTGGGTCGAACGTGGCGAAGGCTCATTTGAGTTCGGGCGGGAGGCAACCTCCCGTTTGCTCAGCCTCGAGAGTGCGAATCGACCTACTGCCATCGTTACACTTAATGACACCCAGGCAATCGGGGCGCTTCATGCCGCCCGGGATCATGGGGCGGACGTAGGGCGCGACATCGTGGTTATTGGTTTTGATGATGCACCCATGTCCCAGTATCTTTTTCCTGCGCTGACGACGATACGCCAGCCCATACATGAGGCGGGTCGTAAATGTGTTGAAATTCTGGTTTCATTGATGAAAGGGGAAGAACCGCCAGAACGCCATAGTTTGTTAATGCCGAGTCTCGTCCTACGAGCCTCAGCCTGACGAGCCCTGGCTTTCTCAATTCTAGGGGCGCAGATTTCTGCCAAACATCAAGTACTCTTCACAGCCAAAATATTGAAAAGGAGGTGAGACCCGCCTGAGTGTAGGATCCTTTGCTTTTGCTTCGTTTCGTAATTTGAAATAAGTCAGATCAGTAAGGAGATAAAATGAAATCACTTTCCAAACTTTCAATGCTGCTGCTCATTGGCACGTTATTGTTGGCGGCTTGTGGCCCAGTCACAGAAGCGCCAACAGACATGCCAGCGACAGATATGCCTGCTACCGAGGCACCAACTGAAATGCCGGCAACCGAGATGCCCGCCACTGAGGCGCCTGGAACCGAAGCGCCCGCGACAGGCGAAGCCACAGGCGCTTGCCCCTTACCTGTTGAGGAAGGCGCCTCGATCGTGTTCTCTGGCTGGGGTGACGAGACAGAGCAGCAGATCTACCGTGACTCCATCGAGCGCTTTAGTACCGTTTGCCCGGGCGTCACAGTGGATTACCAGCCGACCCCGGCTGAGTTTCAGGACAAAATGAAAGCTCAGATGGCCGGCGGTACAGCACCGGACGTCTTCTACGTTGACGATCAGCTGATGAATGCCTTTGCGCCTTCCGGTCAGCTGCTGGCATTGGATCCGTACATGGAGGAAGCTGGCGTTTCTACCGATGACTTCATCCCCGCCCTCATGACCATCTTTACCTACGAGGGTCAGACGTATGCCTTGCCGAAGGACTGGGGGACGCTCGGTCTGGTTTACCTGCCGGAAGCCTTCGCAGCCGCAGGCATTGAAGAACCGACTGCCGACTGGACCTGGGAAGACATGCGGACCGCTGCCCAGGCAATTGCAGATACCGGCACGTACGGCGGCTTCTGCATGGGCGCGGACTGGGCGCGCTTTGCCCCGTTCGCCTTCTCCAACGGCGGCACTTTTGCTTCTGATGATTTCGCCACCGCGACGCTGGATACACCGGAAGTCAAGGAAATGGCTAACTTTGTGGCTGAGATGAAGCAGGAGGGCTCGCTGGTCACACCCGCGGACGTCGGTGCGGGATGGTGCGGTGAAGCCATTGGTCTGCAGCTCGTCGGAATGACAACCGAAGGCGGCTGGATGGTGAACTTCATGAATCAGACCTATCCAGACGTAGAGTGGAAAGCTGTTCAGATCCCGGCTGGTCCTGTGACCCGCGCAGATGTGATCTTCACCAACGGCATCGGCGTCAATGCCGCGACGGAGGTCCCGAATGCCGCGGCCGCGCTCGCTATGTACCTCACGAGTGCAGAGAACCAGGCAGAGATCGTCGAGACTGGCTTCGCCTACAGTACGCACCCCGAGCAGGCGGATCTGGTTCAGGACCCGAACGACATGGCGATTTCTTCCGGCGGCTTGTTGGATGACACGCGCGTTGCCTTCTGGGGTCCGAATACCGGTGCTGTGAACACCGCCGTGTCTCAGGCACTGGAGCGCATCTTCCTTGGCGACCAGACGGTCGATGAAGCCTTTGCGCAGGCGCAGGAAGAAGCACAGGCTGCTTTAGGGGGCGGTCGATAAGCTTCTATATGGTTCGAACCCTCCTCCCCTCACACAGAGGGGAGGAGGGACCAAACATGTCTACTGGATGATGGCAGGCACGGAGGTGCATTATGGCAACATATGAGGCAAATGCGGTTCAATCGCGCCGCACCTTAATGGCCGTCCTTTCATTTCTTGTTGTGTTCGTTGTCCTGATGATCATCGCCCTCTTCAACGCACCGACCATGGGCGGACCGCGGGTCATGGCAACGGTCGATACCTACCTGGCGGAGGTTCGCCGTACAGCATTGCCCTTCCTCGGTGCTGTCGCATTGATAGCCATTGCGCTGGGATTGGCTGTTGCCCGGATCGTCTACCGTGAATGGTCCAATCCTAAGCGTCGCACTAATTTGATCATGGGATATCTCTTTCTGTTGCCATATCTGCTCATTACTCTGACGTTCACAGTCGGTGTTGTGCTCTTTGCTCTCTATATATCGTTCAACCGTTACGATATCTTCACGCCGCCAGAGTGGGTGGGGCTGGCAAACTATGCCAGGGCGTTCAC
>JAICQC010000370.1 GCA_025938055.1 Anaerolineales bacterium
GAATTTCCCGATGGCGTCTGGTTCGTTGCATTGGATTCGCTTGCCGATTCTCACCTGGTTCCGCAAACCGTAGCGTCTATCTTTGACATTCGAGAAACGCGCGAGCGGTCGATTGTTGAGACATTAATTCATGCCTTGCGCGGGAAGACCCTCCTGCTCATTTTCGATAACTGTGAACATGTCGTGGATGCCTGTGCGCACCTGACGATCACCCTGCTTACGAATTGCCCGGGACTCAAGATCCTTGCCACCAGCCGGGAAGTATTGAATGTAATTGGGGAAGCAACCTACCAGGTTCCATCGCTTTCGATACCCGCACAGGACGAAGAGTCCCTTGAGAAATTGTCCGAATATGAGGCAGTTCGATTGTTCAGCGAGCGTGCAACGCTGGCGCTCTCCTCCTTTGTGCTGACACAGGAAATCGTCTCAGCAGTGATCGAGATTTGCCGCAAGGTGGATGGCATTCCACTGGCAATCGAACTCGCGGCGGCGCGTGTAAATACCTTGCAGGTTCCCGAAATTTTAAATCAACTGCAGAATTCCTTTGTGTTGCTTTCCATAGGTAATGGAACAATTTCGTCACGTCATCACACTTTGCAAGCCTCTCTGGACTGGAGTTGGGGCTTACTGAGCGAAGCTGAACAAACGTTCATGCGACAACTTTCCGTATTTGCGGGCGGCTGGACTCTCGAGTCCGCTGAGGCAGTGTGTAAAGGTGATGTTTTGAGCCTGACGCAGGCATTGGTCAAGAAGTCGCTAGTTGTGGTCGACCAGCAATCGGGACGCGCGACACGTTATCGTTTCCATGAGATCATCCGTCAATATGCGCGTGAGAGATTGACTCAGGCGGGTGAAGAGGAAAAGGTCCGCAGCCGACATTTGAAATACTTCCTGGAACTTTCCAAACAAATCGAGCCCGGCTTACACGGCGCGCAGCAGGTAGAGTGGTCAACTCAGGCAGCTACCGAACGCGACAACCTGCGTGCCGCATTGGAACAGGCATCCAAAACAGATACCGAAGCAGGGCTGTATATATCAGGCAGGCTGCAAAGTTTTTGGGAGGGCTTCAATGTGTTGGAGGGCCTTGATTGGTTGGAATCGTTCATCCAGAAGCCAGATTCCATTGATTTCCCCCATGCTCGGGCAAAAGCACTCTACACACTGGGCGTGTTCCAGATCTGGTCTCAGGAATTTTCAAAGGCAATCTCTATCGCGCAGGAATGCCTGACGTTATTTCGCGCCTGTAGAGATCAGCCTGCTGAAGCAGATGCGCTTCTATTGCTTGGATACACTTTACAATACATGGATCAGCGCGCATCGGCAGATGGGCTGTATGAGCAATCCCTTGCATTAGCCGAATCCCTTGGGGATGCGCGCAGGCAGGCATTGGCGCTCTTTCGTCTGGGTTACGATCGCCCTGCTCGCCAGCTTTCCTATTGGGAGAAAGCGACAGCCCTGTTTCGCGAAGTGGATGACCAAAACTCTGTGGCGAATCTCCTCTCCCTGACAGCCAGGTTCCGCATACTGCTGACCGGCGATATCGAGCGGGCGCAGATCGAACTAGACGAAGCAACGAAAATACAATCAGGACATCTAAAGAATCAGACCATAGGGATCGGCGGTTTATGGGAAGAGGCTGGCTTTACCAAAAGCCTGATCGCGCTCCTGCTCGGCGATTATGAACAGGCGTATGCCATTCTAGAGGATATTGTGAATCTCGCTGAGGAGTTAGGCAATCGAATGGGTTATTTCTGGACGCGCGTGACTTTGGGTTATGTCGCGCTCCGCGCCGGCAATCTGATAGAGGCTCATACCATCTTTGCCGAAACAACCCGGGTTTTTCAACAGGATGGAAACACCATTGGCGTTGTGTTCGCGCTGGAGGGGCTGGCGAGCCTTTCTGTAGCCATTGGTCAACCAGAGCGCGCGGCTAACTTGATTGGCTGGGCGGACGCTGAGCGTGACAGAATCACCAATCCACGTCCCTTTCTCGAACAGACAGATGTGGACAAAATTATCGCGGCTTGTCTTGCCAGGATGGGTGAGGCCCCATTTTCGGATGCTTATGATGAGGGCAGGAGGATAACACTCGATCAGGCAGTCGCATACGCGCTTGAAAGCGCCTAAGGGGATTGTGCAAATCAGCCTCAAGTTGGATAGAAAACCTTTTCCGTATTCCGGCTGATAATACACAAGCGGCTCACGTGCGTTATCGCAGATGAGCCGCTTGGGTTGGTAAATCACTACATTGACGAGGTTTCTTTTTGCCTCACCGCGTCATGGTAGATCCACACAGTTACCGCTATTGGGCTCCACCGAGTGATTGGAATTCGCGACAAGCACACACATTTGTGTGGCAGCGGCAGGACGTTCAGCGACTCGATATCCGGTAAACGGTCTGGGTCCGCCGTATAGATACCAGGGACCCGATCCCGGTGAACCGGCATTCTCCACAGAGACGGTATCGAAGAAAAAGTGGATGTGCATTCCGGGAAGTACCTCGGTGAATTCGAAGGTCTCATATTCGACCACATAACGTTCCTGGTCGTCAATGGTGATCGAATTTATGCGTACAAACGGGCCCGGTGGGACGGTTTCTGTGGGGATTATTGTTTCGGTGGGCGTGGCTTCGAGAGTCGATGTGACTTCGGCGGCGGCAGTAACCTCAGGAGCTTGCGTTGCGGTTGCAGTCTCGGTTTGATCAGCCACCACTGCGAGTCCTGGTTCCGTGGCGGGGGTATTGGGGGGATTATTGGCTTGGGTGAGAATATTGTTCACCAGGAACAAGCCGCCAAAGATCAGACATGCCAGTCCAACGAAACCTCCAACGATCATGGGCCATCCCAGCTCTCGTTTTCGCGCGGGCGCCTTAGGTGCTGAAACTGGCGGCGCCGGGACGGGTCGGGCCACGGAGCTTTCTGCAGATGTTCCGCCGACGCCAGTTCCGCCTCCCGACGTGGACAGGCTTGGGCGGGTCGCGCTCTCGACGACGGTCCCTTTTGAAGTTGACGGAGCTGGACGCGGTGCCTCATATAAGGTTGCTTCCGGGCTCACGATCGGCTTGGGGATTTCCTCGAGCATGGTAGCCGAGGGCGCCGGTAATGGAGCAGACACACCAGACTTAATCCGCCCGGAAATATTGCGCAACGCGGATGCCATCTCGGCGGCAGTCTGGTACCTGTCGTTGGGATTCTTGGCGAGGGCTTTGTTGATCACCGCAGCCAGATCATCAGGTACATCCGGGTTGAGTTTCTTCAGATCGGGGACAGGATCGTTGATGTGCATCATCATCAGCGTCATGGCTGAGTCAGCCTGGAAGGGCGGGCGGCCAGATAGCATCTCAAACAGGGTCACGCCCAGAGAATAGATATCCGTGCGCCGGTCAGCGTGTTCCCCTCGAATCTGTTCTGGCGACATGTACATGGCGGTGCCAACCACAGCCCCGGTCGCGGTGTGCCGCTGCCCGCCGACGATCTTGGCAATGCCGAAATCCATCAGGATGGCTTGATCGTGCGTACTTAGCATCAGGTTCGCCGGTTTGATATCGCGATGGATCATGCCGCGCCGGTGGGCGTAATCCACAGCATCGCAGATGTCTGCCATATATTCAACAGCCTTCTGCGCCGATAGTTGCCTGCCGTCTCTGTTCAATCGCTTGAGATGTTCCTGAAACGTCTCGCCTGGCACAAATTCCATCACCATGTAGTAGTCATCCCCCTCTTTATTGAAATCATATACCTGGATGATGCCCTGATGGCGCAGTTGTGCCACCGCAGAGGCTTCCTCTTCGAAGCGTTGAACAAAATCGGGTTCGTTGGATAGATGCGAATGGATCAGCTTGATAGCCACGATTCGCTTCAGGTTGGGGTCTGAGGCTTTGTATACAGCCGACATACCGCCCTGTCCCAGCAGTTCTTCGATCAAATATCGGTTACTCAGTTTTTTTCCGATCCACTCAGATCTAGCCATTTCTCTCTCCAGAAAACGTACAAGGTTGGTTCATTCGCCAGCGTTTTAGCTCATCCATATCCAGTCGAACGAACGGTCAGGAACGAGCCCAGGATTATTCAATCAACCAGAGCCATGCATTATTGTACTGACAGACCGTCTTGCGTCCCGATTGACTTAGTGCGACCATGGCGATGAAGCCACGTTCAAAGGTGGTATCTGCATTTGCAAGCGCGTTGCGACGGGCGCGGAAATCCGCCTGGATCTGTTCCGACACTTCCTCAAATTCCGCCTGCTGCTGCAAAAAAGCTGCCATTGCCTGCGCGTCCGTTTCATCGGCTGGTCGTTGGGGTTCGGGCGGAAGGTTCGGTGTGAGGGGTGGGGCGCTGGGGTCGATCTCACCGATGAAACTGCCGTTGGTATAGATAAAAAACCGGTTGCCGCGGCCCACCACCGTCAGCCGGTTGGTGGCGCCATTCTCCCAGTCGAACGCGGGATCGAAACCCTGTGCGAAAATATCCTGCCCGGTCACGACCTCCCCCTCAGCCATTGTGGCAAACAGGATGTGCCCGCTGGCGACCCGCGTCATGATCGTCAGGTATTGATTCAGCGCTTCCTCTTTCCCATCAGAGCGCAGGACAAACCCGCAACCCGAGGCAGCACCGATCGCATCCCAGGTGATATCTGCCGAGACCACAAAATCACTTGCAAGGGTGGCAATGAAGTTGTTGATATAGTCATACTGCATGAAGCCTTCCACTTCCAGTGTCACCGGTGGATGGAGCCCAAACCACCCACCCCCGGGTTGGTAACCAAAACAATGTAGTAAAAATAGCACGAATTGGGCGCGGAGGGGTGACGGAGCCCACAGAGTAA
>JAICQC010000277.1 GCA_025938055.1 Anaerolineales bacterium
CTCAACTTCCTTTTTCCCTACGAGATCGATTTCAATATCCGGCTGTACGAATCGTTCCTCGTCAATACCAGCGAGGCAATCCTGGGCATTCTCTTCATCCTGGCATTGTCGCGCCAGATCGAATTGCGCACAGCGCGGCTTGCGTCCGTGTTGAAATATCTGGGGAATCTCTCTCTTATTATCCTGTTGTTCCACGTCCCCGTGCAGGCTTTCTGGGCGCAAAAAGTGGTAAATGTGACTGGCAACTTCCCGCTCGGCATTGCGATTGGCTTTGTGATGGGCGTGCTCGGTCCTATTCTGATCTATGAGATATTCATCCGCTATAACCCGGTGGCGGCATTCTGGTTTGGCAGAAAGGCCGAAATACATGGCAGGAAAGAGGCGGAATTGAAAGACGAAAAAACGGTCCCCACGTCCCCTGGTGCACCGGTTGCGGAAGGCAAAGAACAATAGAGGTATGCCAAAGCCGGTCATCTTTACCGTCGACGATGATGCCTCTGTATTGAACTCGGTCGAACGCGACTTGCGCGCTCGTTACGGGCAGGACTATCGCATTCTGCCGATCGATTCCGGCAGAGCCGCCCTGGAGTATTTGAAGAAGCTTCAACAGCGCAACGAGACCGTCGCGCTGTTTTTAGTTGACCAGCGCATGCCCGAGATGAGCGGCGTAGAATTTCTTGAAGAAGCCATCCGGGCATACTCGCAAGCCAAACGGGTGCTGCTCACAGCCTACGCGGATACACAAGCCGCCATCGCTTCGATCAACGAAGTGGGGCTGGACTACTATTTGCTAAAGCCCTGGCACCCGCCGGAGGAGCGACTGTACCCGATCCTGGATGAGTTGCTGGAGGATTGGAAAGTACACATCCGTTTACCCTATGAAGGTATCCGCGTAGCAGGGACGTTATGGTCACTCTCGAGTCACCAGGTGAAGGACTTTCTCACGCGGCACCAGATTCCCTACCAGTGGCTGGATATCGAAAAGGATTCGAATGCGCGCCAACTGGTGGAAACGATCAATTCAGAAGACACAAAACTGCCGGTTGTGTTTTTCCCGGATGGCAAGACGTTGCTCCAACCCGACCTGAAAGAACTCGCGGAAAAGGTTGGTCTGCAGACCCGCGCCGCGTTACCGTTTTACGACGTTGTCGTGGTCGGGAGTGGACCCGCAGGATTGGCGTCCGCGGTATATGCCGGGTCGGAGGGGTATCGCTGTCTCGTCATCGAGAGAGCCGCGCCTGGCGGACAGGCGGGCAGCAGCCCGAAGATCGAGAATTATCTTGGCTTCCCGACCGGCATCTCAGGCGATGATCTCACCCGCCGGGCGGTCTCACAGGCAAAGCGATTCGGGGTGGAGATCCTGTCGGCGCAGGAGGCAAAACAGGTCTCCGTCAACGATACCTACCGTCTGATCCAGTTATCCGATGGCACCGAGGTTTCCTGTCATGCACTGTTGATCGCCACGGGTGCGTCGTTCCACACGCTCAAGATGCCGGGCGCCGCTGAGCTGACCGGCGCAGGCATCTATTACGGTGCGGCGTACACCGAAGCAATGAACTACAAGGACAAGGACGTGTTCGTTGTGGGCGGCGCGAACTCGGCGGCGCAGGGCGCAATCTACCTGAGCCAGTTCGCGCGCAAGGTGCGGGTACTGATCCGCGGTCCTGAGCCAACTGCCTCCAAGTATCTCGTCGATGCGCTGCAACAGAACAAAAAGATCGAGCTGTTGTGCAATACCGACCTGATCGAAGTGCGCGGAAAAAATACGCTCGAACAGATTATCGTCAGGAATACCACCACAGATGAAACACAAACCTTCGATGCCTCGGCAATGTTCGTGTTCATCGGCGTGCGACCGCAAAGCCAGCTGGTTGCAGACCTTGTGAAGCACGACGAAAAAGGATATATCCTCACCGGCGCTAATCTCATCGTGGATAAAAAGCCGCCTCAGGGCTGGACCCTGGAACGGGACCCGTTGTTGTTGGAGACCAGCGTCCCCGGCATCTTCGCGGCGGGTGACGTGCGCTTCGGCACCAATCATCGTGTTGCCTCCGCGGTGGGTGAAGGCGCAATTGCTTTTGCGTTGATGAAGGAATATTTGAAGACGTTGTAGTACACCGCTGGTTGAGTAGGCGGTGTTCGTCCGCCGTACACTTGCACCGTACGCAAGTACAGGTGTCGAAACCAGCAATTTCATGTAAACAAAAAGTAGCCTGGAAACTTGGCAGTTTCGATACGTCCCGCAACGCTTCGATTTCGCCTACGGCTCCGCTTAGCGCGGCGGGACTACTCAACCACCGATAATCTATGAACCTCCACGACTTACGTAAATCACCTCTCTTTCAGGGCTTGTCTGATGAAGAACTTCAGCAGCTCATGGACATGGCTGAGCACGTCCCGGTGCGCGCCGGAGATGTTCTCATCCGGCAAGGAGACCTGGGCGATTCGGCATACGTTCTGATCAAAGGCGATTTCGAAGTCCAGAAGCAGACCGGGCAATCGCTGATCAAGATCGACGTGCGCAATCCCGGAGATGTGGTCGGCGAGATGGCGCTGCTATCACGCGCGCCGCGTTCTGCATCCATCGTGGCAAAAACGGATGGTGAGACTCTGCGTATTCCGCAGGAGGCGTTTGAGAAGTTATTGCAATCCAGTTCGAGCGCGGCGATGGCGGTCCTGCACTGGGTAATGGCGCGTCTGACGCAAAACGAATCCCTGCTGCACCAGCAGGAGAAGATGGCTGCGCTTGGCACGATGAGCGCAGGGCTGACACACGAGTTGAACAACCCCGCCGCCGCGGCACAGCGCAGCGCAGCGCAACTGAAGGAGATCCAATTCCGATGGCTCAACCTGACGCATCAGATCGAAAGACTGGCGTTCCAGGAGAAGCAAACAGACTGGTTCGACAATTTCATGCAGGAAGCATCGCGCCGCTTTGAATCGCCGCACAAGCTCGATGCACTGGAAAAGATCGATCTGGTGGACCAGATCCAAGCCTGGCTGGAGACGAACGGCATCGAATCGGCATGGGAATTCGCACCCGCGATGGTCAGCTTTGGCTGGGATGGCGACTCCCTTGAGAAGTTGAAGAGCGATCTATCCCCGTCCCTGTTTTCGCTGTCTGTTCAATGGCTGGGCGCGGGCAGCCTGATGATGAATCTGCTGGCAGAGATGCTGCAAACCACAGAACGGATCTCGCAGATCGTGCGCGCGGTAAAGTCCTACACCTATCTCGATCAGGCGCCCCTGCTCGAGGTGGATGTCCATGAAGGGTTGGAGAATACCCTGGTCATCATGCAGCACAAACTAAGAAAAGGTGTGACCGTCAAACGGGACTATTCGCCGAACCTGCCGCGTATCGAAGCCTATGCCAGCGAACTTAACCAGGTTTGGACGAATATTATTGATAACGCCATCGACGCGATGAACGGCAAAGGGGAAATCAGGATCAAAACGTATGAAGAAGACCACCATGTGATCGTTGAGATCGAGGATAACGGACCCGGAATCCCGGGGGGGATTCAATCCCGTATTTTCGATCCGTTCTTCACAACAAAAGCGCCGGGACAAGGCACAGGACTGGGGCTGCATATTTCACATGACATTGTCGCCAACCGCCACCATGGACAGTTAACTGTTGAATCGAAATCCGGCGAAACAAAATTTAGAGTTAGTTTGCCGAAGCAAATCAAAGGAGAGAACAAACATGAATAACGACCAGATGATGAAGGATATTCTTTTGTCAGCCAGGACCATTGCCAGCGTGGGATTATCGTCGAATACGGAAAAGGAAAGTTACTGGATCGTGTCCTACCTGAAAGAGCAGGGCTATCGCATTATCCCCGTCAACCCGACAGCGGACGAAATCCTCGGTGAAAAGACATATCCCGACCTTGAGTCCGTGCCGGAGAAGATCGATGTTGTACAGGTATTCCGCCGCCCGGAAGATGTCCCTCCAGTGGTGGACTCCGCGATCAAGGTCGGCGCAAAAGTGGTGTGGATGCAGGAGGGGATCGTGAATGAAGAAGCCGCGCAGAAGGCGCGCGAGGCAGGCTTGCAGGTTGTGATGGACGCCTGCATGCGCGTCACGCATCGCAGGCTAATCGGTCCAAAACTGATGAGCTTGTAGCTTAAAACAATCCAGTCGACCTTTGATAGATAGACATCAGAATTGTGAAGTCGGCTGCCATATGCCCCAGCGAAGAGGCAAGTAATCCCTCGTCTGCGCGCGCAAGCTGCCGCCAGAACCAGCCTGCCAGGACCAGCACGACCAGACTGTAAATAATCGAGCTTACCGCCACCTTATTCCACAGGATCAATGCGTGAAAGCCTGCATACAAAACCTCAGAAGGGTAGAGTCCTCTCGTGGGACTTCCCAGATAGCCGCGCCAGAAATATTCTTCGAGTAACGGATTGACGAGAACAAAATAGGCGATGAACAGCGGCCATGTTGAACTCGTCAGGCCAAAACGTTCGACCTGACCGGGCAGGTCGTTGATGACCCCGAAATAAGACCAGAGAAAATAGAGCGATATTCCACTGGTACCGCAGACGAGAATGCTCATAAGTACCCAGCGAATATCCTTGCTTTTCAAGAGAATACTGACGGGTACTTGTGATCGTGCCAGCAGGACGGCCAGGAGGATCGCAAGGTGAAAGCCAAGTAATGCCGCCAGGGCATTCTGAATCCAAAACAAGCCAATCGCCACTGCCAGATACGGCAATAGCGGTGTAAACCATTTCATGAGACCTGTGTAACGATTATATTCTTTGCGCCAGCTTCTTTGATAGACAACGAAACCGTTTCCCCCACATCATCAGTGACTAGCGCGATCATGTTGCCGCCGCGTCCACCGCCGCTGAGTTTTGCGCCTGATGCTCCTGCGCTGCACGCGGCTTCGACGAGTCGATCCAGCTCCGGTGAAGAGACAGTCAGTTTTTGCAGGAGGGCATGGTTTTCATTCATCAGCTCGCCAAGCAATTCAGGCTTGCCCGCCTCGATGGCGCGGCGCGCGGTGAACGAGACTTCGCCGATCTTGTCAAAGACGGTCTCCCAGCGCGACAGGTCGTTCATCCACAGGCGGCGCACATCGCCAACCGATTCCCTGGTCGGTGCGGGGATACCGGTGTCGGCAATAAGAATGGTAAATGGTTTACCAACGTTGAAGATCTCCATTGGCTGACCTTTCACAAAATAGACGGGTCTGGCATAGGTGACCACGGTGTTATCGATTCCCGAGGGTGTGCCGTGGTGCAGCTTTTCGATCTCGTACGTGAACGCGTTGACTTCTTCATCGCTCATTGAATGATGGAGATGCACTGACAGCGCGCGGGTCAGGGCAACCGTTACGGCGGCGCCAGAGCCAAGCCCGGAAGCAACCGGGATGGATGAGACGATCCTGATTTCAAGATTTGGGAACGGAGAAACGCGCAGCAGGAAGAAAAGGTTATTGATCACGGAAGCAATCGGATGGTCGGAAGGGAGCGTATTCAGTTCAGCATGCAGGTTCACGTCCGGCGCGTCGATCCAGATTCCGCTGCGCGCCGCGTCTGAAATATCCACATCCGCCCGCACCTGCGTCACCGGGACAGCCAGCGCGGGTCGCCCGTAGACAACGGCGTGCTCACCGAACAGGATGATCTTGCCTGGCGCGGAAGATTGGGTCATGAATGTATTAAGCCTGTTAAGCCTTGCGGGGTCTAGCCTAGGTAAAAAATTGCGATCACTGTCAACCCCCATAACAACACGGTAACCTGCAGCGGACGGTCTTTCAACGCGACCTCATCGGGTGCGCCCGCGGCATGACCAGTTTGAATCAATTGCAGATAACGAAAGATGCCGTACACCACGAAGGGAATTGTGAGCATCATGGATTGGTTCTCCGGCAGGTTGGGCGCGGAAAACGTATACAGCGAATAAGCAACGATCGTCATGCCCGAAACGATAGTGATGTACTGGTCGAGAAGCGGTATGGTGTATCCATCGAATACTTTGCGGTGCGCGGTGGCATCCTCTGCAAGCAGGTTCATTTCCGCACGGCGCTTTCCCAGACCGATGTACAGTGAGAACAATATTGTGATCATATACAGCCATGGGGAAAACCGCTCGACCGGCGAGATCAGGAGGACGCCCGCCGCCACACGCAGAACAAAGCCCGATGAAACGATCAGCACATCCAGGATGGAGACATGCTTCAGCCAGCGCGAATAAAGCAGATTGACCGCCAGATAAGCCGTGAGGATCAATGCAAACA
>JAICQC010000602.1 GCA_025938055.1 Anaerolineales bacterium
GAGGGCGCGCAGGGCTGCCATATTTTGCGCGAGACCAACAGAAACAATGATCTCAGCCAATTCACGAGCAGTCTTCACGCTCATCAGCATAAGCGCAGCTTGCGCGCCCGGGTGTACTTTGGTCGCGCCGCCGACGATTCCTACCGCCATCGGCATTTCCAAGGTTCCCACCAGATTTCCGTCCGCGTCTTTGCTCCAGGTGGATAAGGACGTGTAGTTGCCAGATCGCGCTGCGTATGCATGGGCGCCAGCTTCGACAGCTCGCCAGTCGTTGCCGGTAGCGATGACGACCGCGTCTACACCGTTCATGATACCCTTGTTGTGGGTCGCAGCGCGGTAGGGATCCACCGCAGCAAAGGCATAGGCGGCGATGATGCCATCACGGACTTCCTCACCGGAAAAGCTTTCGAACGCCAGCTCATTTACGGGAATCGTACATCGTGTTTGAGCGATCCTCCGGTCCGCCAGGTTGGAAAGAATACGCAAATGGACTTTTCCGCCGGTGATCTCTTCTACTCTCGGCGCAAGTCGCTCACAGGCAGTATTGACGGCATTTGCACCCATCGCGTCGCGTACGTCATAGAGCAGATGAACCACAAGAAAGGGTCCGATGGGGGAGGATTCGAAGATTCGAACATCGATATCCCTTGCCCCCCCTCCCCTGGACTTTAGAGAAGACTCAGCACTGTCTACATATGCAATCAATTCGGATTTCTGTTCCAGGACGTTTCGCGCGGCTTTATGTAAATCATCAACTTGAAGGACTTGTAACTGACCGTTCATCAGTGGCTCGGTGGTTTTTGCGACGAATCCGCCGCCCGCGCGGGCGAGTTTTGCCATAAAAGATGCACCTGCAACCACGGAGGGTTCTTCAATAACCATAGGTACCAACACATCCCTGCCGTTAATGACAAAATTAAGCGCGATCCCGAGTGGCAGAGCATAGGTTCCGATGACGTTTTCGATCATGTGCGTAGCGATGTCGGTGGGGAGTCCGCCCGTCGTGAACGGAGAAAGTGCTTCGGGAGTCGGAGCGATTCCCGATTCAGACGCTAACGCCTCCAGGAGTTTGGCCCGGCGCTCCTCAAGCGTCATGTTGTAGAAACCAGAAATGCGTGAAGTCATCATTCGATTGCCTGTCCAGACGTTATTCTATGCCTGTGTCCTGCCAAAAGCTATCATGTTTCAGTCCTTCACGAAAACAAAGACGCTCGTGTTTCCAGGCTTCCCTTGATTATTTCATGATCTATCGATATTTATGAGATAATCACGGGCGAGGTATCACAGAGATGCTGCTCACGCGAGAACAACTGGAGGAACGCCTGATTGCCCTGCATGAAGCCAGCCTTGAATTGGTCAAAGACGTCTCCCTCGATCATCTACTCGAACGGATCGTGAAGGTCGCCGCTGAACAGGCCAATGCGCGTTACGCGGCTCTGGGAGTGTTGGACGAAGAGGGCAAACTGGCGAAGTTCATGACGGTGGGGATGACAGATGACGAGCTCAAGCTTATGGATCACCCTCCTGTGGGGAAGGGCTTGATCGGTGAGTTGATGAGCACAGAGGTCCCGCTGCGGGTGCCGGTCATTCAGGACCACCCGCGCTCTTCCGGGTTCCCGGCGCATCATCCGCACATGGTTTCCTTCCTGGGCGTGCCCATTCGGGCGCTCAACCATCAATTGGGGCAAATCTACCTGACGGAGAAGATCGGCGACCCTGCTTTTAC
>JAICQC010000094.1 GCA_025938055.1 Anaerolineales bacterium
CCTCGTCCGGCAGGTTAGCTCCTCACGGAGGGTTCCCCGCCCCGGGTGCTATCCGACGCCGTGCTCTATGGAGTGCGGACTTTCCTCGGCCCCGACAACGCAGGACCGCGATCGCCCAACCGACCTGAGGCAGCATTATGATACACGCAAGGGAGTGGGGCGTCAACGGCAATCAGCAGGATTCAAACAATGTTCTTATCACACCAGTGTTGAATAGCTCTCCAACTGCGCAAAAGATCTGCCAGTTTTGATAAACCACCAGATTGCATTGTCGTTTTGTCCAAAGTACCTGTGCAAGTTCCGCGCAAAGCTCTACATGGTACTTGCTTTTTACCCGTAAACTGCTGCAAAACAGTTTCGTAATTTTGGAGACAAGCGGTAAAATAAGGAAAGAAAATATTCTATGGAGTTATTGTGAGCAACTGGCCCGGGAAATACGTAATTGGTCTGACAGGTAATATCGCAACCGGCAAAAGCGTTGTGCGCCGCATGCTGGAACACCTTGGCGCGTACACAATCGATGCCGACGCGCTCTCTCACCGCGTCATCTCAAAAGGCGCACCGGGCTACCAGCCTGTGCTGGATGCGTTCGGCACGTGGCTGCTCGGACCGGATGGACAGATCAACCGCAACAGGCTCGGGCACCTCGTCTTTGCAGATAAAGATGCCCTGAAACAGTTGGAAGCAATCATTCATCCATATGTCCGTCAGGCAGTGGACATCTTGGTCAAACGTGCCAGTCAGAAAGTCATTGTGATCGAAGCGATCAAGCTGCTCGAATCGGAGCTGCGCAATCGCTGCGACACGCTCTGGGTCACAGACGCCCCGCAGCAGATCCAGGTGGAACGCCTGATGCGCAAACGCGGCATGAGCCAGGAGGAGTCCCTGCAGCGCGTCCGCGCCCAAGCCGCTCAAAAAGAAAAGGTTGCCGCGGCGAATGTTGTAATCACCAACAACGGCTCATACGATGACTTATGGAAACAGGTCAGCGAAGCATGGAAGCAGATCGCTCCGGCACAGGAAACAGGTCCTGCCACGCAAGTGGTCACCGCACCGGCAGCCGGGGCGCTTTCTCTGCAGCGCGGTAAACCGCGCGATGCCCAGAAGATCGCCGACCTGATCACACGGCTGAGCAAAGGCAAACAGACCATGACCAAGGATCAGGCAATGGAAGCCTTCGGTGATAAAGCCTTCCTCCTGCTTTTGATGGATAACGACCTGGTCGGCATTGCAGGCTGGCAGGTGGAAAACCTCGTGGCGCGTGTCACCGATCTGTTCCTCGATCGTGGGATCGCGGCGGATAAGGCGCTGCCGTTGATGATCCATGAAGTGGAACGCGCCTCAGGCGACTTGCAGTGCGAAGCATCTCTGGTCTTCCCGCCCATCGATCTGGTTGGCTTCGACAGCATCTGGAAACAGCTTGGTTACGAGCGACGCGCCCCGGATGCACTTGGCGTACAAGCCTGGGAGGATGCAGCCCTGGAATCCATGCCCAAAGGCTCGGCACTCTTTTTTAAACAACTTCGCACCGACCGGGTTCTGAGACCGATCTAACAGATGTGTTGCACGCCTCACTTGCCAAATGAACTTCGTGAAGTCTTTCAATAGATTTCCGAGTTATCAAAAAGGGCGGGAAGTTGTTTCAAATGTCGATGGAAAACGTCATGTAGTCGGCATTCTAAGCCTGATTCAGCCAGCAATACTATACTGACTGACGTATACACAAGCGTAGCAGTCCTGTAGGACGAATGGCAAATTTTCTTAACAACCTTCTCTTTATCTTTCAACGCCTGGACTGGTTGAGCGTTCTGGACATTCTGCTGGTCACGTTCATCTTTTTTGTAGTGCTTTATTCCCTGCGCGATACACAGGCAATGGTCCTCCTGAGAGGCATGATCTTTCTGGTTGTCGCCCTTGTCTTGCTCACCACCCTCGTTGAACTGCCAGCATTTTCGTGGCTGGTCCAGAGCGCGCTCCCGGCGCTGCTGCTTGCCATACCAGTCATCTTTGCACCTGAGATTCGCCGCGCCCTTGAGAGGCTGGGGCGCGCCGGCACGCTGACCATTGTGCAGCCCACCGGTCAGTCAGCAGATGAAAGCATGCAGAAGGGTCTTCACTCCGTGGTGGAAGCAGCCGCACGGCTCTCGGCGCGCCAGCACGGCGCGCTGATCGTTATCCAGCGCCTGGATAGCCTCGAACAATATATCGAGACAGGTGTCCAAATGCGGGCAAACGTGACACCCGAATTGCTCCTGCAGATCTTCTATCCCGACACGCCATTGCATGACGGCGCGGTCATCGTTGCGCATGGTCGCATTGTCGCCGCGGCATGTGTCATGCCTCTCTCGGCGAGTGGTATCCTCAATCGCTCACCCGAACGACAGATGGGGCTTCGTCACCGCGCCGCGCTGGGCATCTCCGAGGTGAGCGACGCGATCTCGGTGGTCGTTTCAGAACAGAGCGGCTCCATTTCCATTGCCCATGCCGGTCGCATGATCCGCCGCATCGATCCCGAACGGCTCGAAAATATCCTTGCCGCCTTCTTCCGCCCGGACACCACAACGCCGCAACGAGTATGGCTTCGACGCTATTTCCCGTACCTCTTCCGCAGGGATGAATAACATGCGTTTGTTTGCAAAGAACGTTCGCACATTTCTTCTGGCGCTGGCACTGGGCGTCTCCGTCTGGGTGTCAGCCTCCACCGCGGCAGACCCGGATGAGGTTCGCACGTTTCCCAATCCCATTCCGCTGGAGGTCTTCGGGAAGGACCCGTCGCTGGTGCTGACCAATGAGATCCCCTCCAGTGTGGAGGTGACCCTGCGCGCGCCGCGCTCGGTCTGGGAAGTTCTGACAGCACAGGATGACTCGATAACAGCGACGCTGGATTTATCCGGACTCAGTTCGGGCAATCATCAAAGGCCGGTTCAACTGACTGTTTCTGCCAGGCCCTATCAAATCGTTGTCGCCAACCCGACCACTGTTTCTGTGGAGCTTGAATCGATTGCCAGCCAGACGTTTCCACTGGTCCTTTCACTAAGCGGGCAGCCCGCGGCGGGCTATCAGGCTGGTGATGCCAGCATGGACCTTAACGAAGTTGCCATCTCGGGTCCCGAGTCCATTGTCCGGCAGGTGGAGCGGGCGCGGGTCCTTGTCAATTTGGATGGTGTACGTGAAAGCATCGATGAGTCGCTGCCCATCGAGGTGGTGGATGCAGAGGGCACAGCGATTGAAGGATTGACTGTCAATCCTGAGTCTGTTCAGGTGAGCATCCCCATTAGCCAGCAGGGTGGGTTCCGCGACGTGGCGGTAAAAGTCATCGTGCAGGGGCAGCAAGCCCCCGGGTATCGCATCGAGAATATCTCTGTGTTTCCACCTGTGGTCACGGTCTTCGCCGAAGAACCCGAACTGGTGAATGAACTGCCCGGCGTTGTAGAGACGTTGCCGCTCGATCTGCAGGATCGTAGTGAAGACATCTCCACACGGCTTTCCTTGAACTTGCCTGAAAACATTACGTTAGTAGGCGCACAGACGGTGCAGGTGCAGGTCAGCATCTCCCCCATTCAGACAAGTCTCACACTCCTGAACCAGCCCATAAACGTGATCGGCTTGCCAGAAGGGCTGGGCGCCGAGGTCTTCCCGCAGACCGTGGACGTGATCATTTCGGGTCCTGTGCCGGTGCTGGATGCACTGGCATCGCAGGATGTAACGGTCTCTGTGGATGTCAGTGATCTTGAGATCGGTGTATATCAATTAACGCCTGAAGTGCAGGTGTTGGTGGAAAACGTATTGGTGGAGTCCATCTTGCCCGGCACGGTGGAAGTGGTCATTGCCATACCCAACACACCAACTCCTACAGCGTTCCCCCAGTAAGGTAAAGTAAAAAAATATGCCCAAACCAATTGTTGCACTCGTTGGGAGACCCAACGTAGGAAAAAGCACCTTATTCAACCGCCTGATCGGGGAACGCATGGCGATCGTGGACGATACACCCGGCACGACACGCGACCGTCTCTTCGGTGAAACCGAATGGAATGGCAGAGCCTTCCACATCGTGGACACCGGCGGTATCGACCCCACCCACGGCGGCAGGACTCCGCTCTCGGTGGGCTCCGCCGATTTCATCAGCGAGATCCGCGCGCAGGCGAAAGTAGCCATCGACGAAGCGGATGCTGTGCTCTTCGTCAACGATGGCGAGACCGGAGTCACCTCCCCCGATCTGGAAGTGGCAGACATCCTGCGCCGCTCCCAAAAGAAATTGGAAGACGGCACGTTCTGGCCCCCGATCTTTGTCGTTGTCAACAAGACGGAGTCAAGAGGACGACGGGACGAGGCATCTCAGTTCTATGAACTGGGGCTGGGTGAGCCCTATGCCGTCTCTGCAGTGCACGGGACGGGAACAGGTGACCTGCTCGATGCCCTGGTTGCATCCTTCCCGGAACAGAAAGCGGAAGAGGAAGATGACAGCGTCAAGATCGCCATCGTCGGGAAGCCGAACGCAGGTAAATCCAGCCTGTTGAACAAACTGGTGGGTGGGGAGCGCGCCATTGTAAGCCCAATCCCCGGGACGACGCGCGACGCGACCGATACGAAGATCGAATTTAATGACTTGACGATCACACTGATCGACACAGCCGGCATCCGCAAACGCGGCAAGATCGAGCCCGGCGTCGAGCAGTTCAGCGTCCTGCGTTCGTTCAAAGCCATCGAGCGCGCCGACGTGGCATTGCTGATGATCGACGCGACCACGGGCATTACCGCGCAGGATGCGCACATTGCGGGCTTCATCCTCGACGAATGGAAATCCTGCGTGGTCATCGTCAACAAATGGGACGCGGTCGAAAAGGACGCCTTCACGATGGAGGAATACACCCGCAAGATCCGCGCCGACCTGAACTTCATGGATTATGTCCCTCTGCTGTTCATCTCTGCCAAGACCGGTCAGCGTGTGGACCAGGTGCTGCCGATGGCGCTGCGTGTGCAGGAGGAACGCCTGGCGCGGCTGACGACCTCCAAGATCAACGAAGTGATTCACAAGGCGCAGGACGCGCACCCGCATCCCTCTCACGCCGGGCGGCAGTTGAAGATGTTCTACGGCACCCAGGTCCGCTCCGACCCGCCGACGTTCATGATCTACGTCAACGACCCGAAACTGATGCATTTCAGTTATCTGCGTTATTTAGAGAATCAGATCCGTGAAGAGTATGGATTCCTGGGGACGCCGATCCGGATCGTGACGAAGGGCAGACGTGAGTAGGATTCACATTTCATAAAAATTCTCAACTAAGACAATTCATGACCCGAAAACGACGACACTCATCCCGACGCAAGATTTCTTCGGCAGTCGGGCTCTTAATTCTTCTCGCGTTCGCAGTCTATGATCCCATCGTCAACTGGTGGCAAAGCTTTCCGTCTACCAACAAATTCCTCCTGCTGGCAGGGACAGGCTTTGTGCTCATGATGGGAATCGGTGTCGTATTTGCATTCGTCATCTACCGCAAACGAGAGCGCGACAGGATCTGGCGGCTTGCGATGGCTGGTTGGCAAAATGGTTCGCGAAGTGGTGTAGTAATCCCGAAACAATCTGCCATGCAGTTATCAGACCTGGAATTGGAGAAGCTGGCAGAGCAAGTCTACAAAAAATTAGGCTATGCGGTTCAACACGTCGGGCAAACAGGCGACCATGGAATAGACGTTTTGCTCATCAATCCAAATAACCAGAAGGAAATTGTCCAGTGTAAACAATGGAGTAAGCCCGTTGGCGAAGCCGCCCTTAGAGATCTTTACGGGGCAATGATGCACGATAACGCTATACGCGGCTGGATCTGGGCGCCGCGCGGCTTCAGCGGACCCGCCAAAGCCTGGGCAAGAGGAAAACCAATCGTTCTGGTGGATGATGCGGAAATCAATCGCTTGATCGGGATCGCTTATAAAAACCGATGATGGTTTGGTTTTGAGTGGAACAAGGGTTGGGAATTTTCCGTTTAGGTAGAAGAAGAAAGAATGGAGAAAGTGGAAAGAAAGTTGGGAGGCAAACAATGAAGCGAATTTTGACAGCCTTATTCAGCGGGATTTTGATTCTCACAGCCTGCGCGCAAAGGGAAATTGTTACGCCCGTTGTCATAACTCAGGAATCAACGGCAACTCTATCTCCCATTCCTACAAACACAAACACTTTTGTCCCTACTGCGACGCCGGCGGCATCTATTACTCCCTTGCCAACCATCCCCACCTTCACACCGACATTTGATGCTTCGACAATCGTCACGATCACGCCCGCGCCGAAGGCGGAGTGCCCGAAGGAAGATTCTTCCTTACAACCCGATTTTCAACTTGAGTATTACTCCAACAATGCCGATCACAAAATTCCAGAATTTCTACGCAAGGGTGGTGCAATAAGCATCATAGTTAATGAAATATCAAAGGTGTACAATACATCTTCTTATCGATTCATAGATGTTACCAATGATGGATTACCAGAACTAATATTTGATGGCTTCACAAAGTTCTATGATACTTTTTATATTTTGCGTTGTCAGAGTGGGCGATATGTTGTATTTTCTGGTCAAGATTCGATGGGAGTTTCAGAGGGCTTCACTATCTATCAAATTGTAGATATGAATAAAAATAGCATTCCTGAAATGGTCATTTACTCTCGCGGCTGCACAGGAAATGGTTGTTACCGGTTTTTTATTGGTGAGTGGAATGGAAAAACGTTCGTCAACTTAGGTTCAGAGATCTACTTAAATGGAGTTAATGAAAGCGAAATTGCGATTGAGGACCTAAACAACGATGGAACCTTAGAACTCATTTTGGTCGGCGGTAGTTACGACTTTGATACGCCTTGGAGACAATCAATTCACAAATACATGTGGGATGGAACAA
Organism: Anaerolineales bacterium; assembly: GCA_025938055.1. The sequence continues at coordinate 6,883 of JAICQC010000094.1, forward strand.
ATTTCGTAGAGCAAGCGATAGAGTATCTTCAACCTGATTACCGCTTTCAAGCAATTCAAGATGCAGATGCGGCAACTTTAATCGGAAAACGCGAAAAAGCAAGTCAGTTGTATCAAGAAGCAATTTCTAATTCTAGCCTTGAATGGTGGTCTCCTGAACGCCAAAAGTTTGAGCAAGGCAAAATAGATTCTTATCTCCTCAATGAACCGACTCCTTCGATAGCACCCATAGAAGATAAAACCGAATATCCTCGTCTCGCTGCCTATGCCCACTACCGTCTCATGCTCATCCACCTCGTTCAAGGAAACGAAAAAGTGGCAGAAACTACGTACAAAACTCTGCAAGAAAAATTCGGCAGCGATCAATCTGCTGAACCTTATCTTGATATGGCAACTGCCTTCTGGAGAGCATACCAATCCACGCACAAAATGTACGATGGCTGTGCGTCGGCAATTCAATACGCGGCAGAGCATCCTGAAATTCTAATTCCGTTGGGGAGTGATTACCACGGTTCGCAAAGTCACATCTATGTGCCTGCGGATGTGTGTCCGTTCAGGTAAAATCGTCGAATAAGACCCTGAAGGTTTCTTCCGTTAGCCGGGCAGAGTTCCTGCAAAAATGCTTTGACCTACAAGGATGAGGATTAGCAAAGAAAACCTTTAGGGTCTGTAACCTGGTAATTCATGATGTCCATTTACGACTACATTATCATCGGTTCCGGGTTTGGGGGAAGTGTCTCCGCGATGCGGCTGACGGAAAAAGGCTATTCTGTTCTGGTCCTCGAAAAAGGCAAGCGCTTTGAAGATAAGGATTTCGCCAAATCCAACTGGCAGTTCTGGAAATATCTCTGGCTGCCTGCGATCCGCGCATACGGGATTTTACAGATCAGCATCCTCAAAGGCGTAATGGTCCTGCATGGAGCAGGCGTCGGCGGCGGGAGCCTAGGGTATGCGAATGTACTCGAGGTTCCAAGCGATGAAACGTTCGCGACTCCTGCGTGGAATCAAAATATACAATGGGGAGAAATACTTAGACCACATTACGAGACGGCGAAGAAAATGCTGGGTGTAGCGCGCAATCCCAGATTATGGAAGGCGGATCACATCCTTAGACAGATGGCGGATGATATCTGTATGGCTCACACCTTCCGCGCCACCGATGTCGGCGCGTATTTCGGCGAGCCCGGGGTCGCGGTCGCTGACCCTTACTTCGGAGGCGCAGGTCCTGCCCGCGCGGGCTGCAATCACTGCGGCGGATGTATGGTCGGCTGCCGTCACAACGCCAAGAACACTCTGCCGAAAAATTATCTGTACTTTGCGGAAAAGAATGGCGCCAAGATAAAGCCTGAGGTAGAAGTCATTGAGGTCCGACCATCATCCACAGACAATGAATCGTCTATGGTCCATGGTCAACACTTGCACCCCACGCACACTCCCTGGCACTGCCCAGGGCAAGTGTGTCCTGGGCAGTGCCAGGGAGTGCAGGTGTCGTCCAACAACCGGTATGCCGTCACCTACCAATCCTCCACTTCCCCATTCAAACGCAAACATACGGCATATTCAAAAAACGTCATCTTTTCTGCGGGCGTCATGGGAACGATGGAATTACTGCTAAAGCTGCGGGATGTGAAGAAGTCACTACCGCGGCTTTCGTCCAGACTCGGTCACATGATACGGACCAATTCCGAGGCGCTGCTGGGAAGTGTGGCGCGCAACTCAGACATCAATTTTTCGCAGGGTGTGGCGATTTCCTCGATCTACAACCACGACGTGCTTACCCGCGTCGAGCCGGTGCGTTACCCCGATGGGTCGTCACTGATGCGCTTCCTTGCCGCACCGTTAATCGATACCAATGTGGGCGTTCCCCGGCGCCTTCTGAAATTTCTCGGCTGGGCGATCTCCCACCCGCTTGACTTTGCGAAGGCGCTGATCCTGTCGGGCTGGGCGCATAACGCGACCATCCTGCTCGTCATGCAGCACGCCGATAACCGTATGCGCTTCCGTATTGGGCGAAGCGGATTCACGCTGTTCCGCCGAGGTCTGGTTGCCGAGGAAGAACCCGGTTATAAGATCCACGCGCAGGTGGACGGCTCGCACGAACTGACGCGTAATTTTGCCAAACGCACAAACGGTATTGCATTAGGCTCGCTCGGTGAAAATCTGCTGGGCTTGCCGACGACCGCTCACATCCTCGGCGGCGCGCCGATCGGGAGAAGTGATGAAGAGGGCGTGGTGGATGAAAACTTCGAAGTGCACAACTACCCGGGGATGTACATCATCGACGGCTCGATCATGCCTGCCAATCCCGGCGTCAATCCCTCACTCACGATTACAGCGCTGGCAGAATATGCGATGAGCAAGTTAGAAAGTAAGCAAGTGGACAGGTAGACAGGTATAGAAGAAAAGAAAAACCTTTGTGCGCCTTCGTGCCCTTTGTGGTAAAACGAATCATGACCAGTTTCTCCCCCTCCCGTGAATTTGCAGCACAACTCGACCAACAAGATTCAATCGCGTCTTACCGCGAGCAATTCGTCGCCTATGATCCTGACGTGATCTACCTCGACGGCAACTCGCTGGGTCGTCTGCCGAAATCCGTTATCGAACGAATGAAGAAAGCTGTGGAAGAGGAATGGGGCACAGACCTGATCCGCGGCTGGAACAAAGGCTGGTGGGAAGCACCCACGCGCATCGGAGAAAAGATCGCATCCTTGCTTGGCGCAGCAGAGGGACAAGTTGTTGCAGGAGATCAGACCTCCATCAACCTGTTCAAGCTTGCCACTTCTGCGCTGACATTCAACGCAGGCAGGAAGCGGATCATCACGGACACATTCAACTTCCCATCGGATTTATATATTTTGCAGGGCATCAATAACGTACTGGGGAACCATCACGAAATTATTCGTATCGGCGCGCAGGACGACGACATCACACCCGACCTCGCCGCGCTCGAATCCGCTATCAATGAAGATACCGCTCTCGTGACGCTTTCGCACGTCACCTTCAAGAGCGGCTATCTGTACGACATGGCACGCATCACCGAGCTTGCCCATCGCAAGGGTGCACTCGTCCTCTGGGATTTGAGTCATTCTGCCGGCGCGCTACCCATCGAGCTCGACAATTGCGACGTGGATTTTGCCATCGGCTGCACATATAAGTATCTCAACGGCGGACCCGGCGCGCCCGCATTCTTATACGTAAACAAGAGAATCCAAAACGAAGTTACATCTCCGATCTGGGGCTGGTGGGGCCAAAAGGATCCATTCGAGTTCGACCTCGACTATCAACCTGCCCCCGGCGTCCAGCAGTTTTTAGCAGGCACCGCGCCGATCCTTTCCCTGCTGGCAATGGAAGAGGCGTTGACCTCTCTCCTGGAGGCGGGTATGGACGCGCTGCGCGCCAAGTCCATCTTGATGACAGACTACGCGGCGTACCTGGCCGACCACCTGCTGGCGCCGCTGGGCTTCTCGCTCGGCTCCCCGCGTGACTCTGCCAGACGCGGCTCCCACATAAGCATCCGCCATGCGGAGGGCTATCGCATCAACCGCGCCATGATCGAGGAGATGAACGTCATCCCAGATTTCCGCGCCCCCGACAATATCCGTCTGGGCTTCGCGCCGCTCTATGTTCCTTTCAGCGACATCTGGCAAGGCTTCGACCGCATCCGCAGAGTGGTGGAAGAAAAACGCTATGAGAAATATCCGAAACAGAAACTGACGGTCACGTAATCCCCAAATGATAAAATAAATAATTACCGGATTGTTCAGGAGGCACTGCGTGACTCGCGTCCTTTTTGCTTGTTTCTTTGCTTTCATTCTTATCGCCTGTCAAGCCGCGCCTGCAACCTCAACCGTGATTACTCCGACCGAGACAGTACCTCCCAGCGCGATCCCAACAGACACTGAAACTACCGTGCCAACCGCTACGCAGGCTATTGTCCTAACGCCTACCATTTCCCCTGAGGTTTTGAAGGAGGCAGCCAGACCTCTTTGTGAAACTGCCTTCTCCGCGCTGGTGGAATCCGGACCCTTTACCCCTCCATTCTCTGTAATGAAGAAGGAAATATACGCGGATGCTCCAGCCTGGGATTTTGCGCACCAGCTGCCTCACCTCGGAAGCTTGTCTGAGTCCGATGTGCAAACTCTCTTCTGCATTTCAGAGTCACGAACCCAGACCGGCACCTACACCGATGGCTCGGCAGCCTACCAGTTTTCCTGGGATGTCCGGGCGGTATCGGTGGCAGAAGAGCGAGTGATCGGAAGAAACTCGTTTGCAGGCTCTCCGCCATCTGAGACAAAAATATTGTCCTCGGGGGTTGGCGAAGGATCATTTCCATATGGGGATTTTGCCGCCTGGATTTTCAATCAGATTGAGCACCCCGATTTCATCTTTTTCGATGATTCCATCACAAGCATTGCGATTTCCTCCGATGGTCGGCGCGCCGCGTTCGGCACGGCAGTTGCAAACCAGGTCGTAGACCGGGACTACCAGGCAAAGATTTTCCTGTTCAACCCGTCTGACCTGCAGACCGATTTACGGACGAGCGCATTTCTCAATGTCCTGAACGGACATCAAGGCATGGTGACGTCGCTGGCGTTCTCGCCGGATGGAAAAATCCTTGCTTCAAGCGGGTATGATTTCTTCATCAAGTTTTGGGATGTAGGGACTGGCAGTCTCCTGGGGCAGGTGAGCATGGGGGAAGATACGCCCAATATTTTGGCGTTCTCGCCTGATGGCAGCAAACTGGCAGTTGCATCCAATCTGCAGATTACATTCATCGATCCCACTTCCATGCAGATCACAGTGTCACTTCCAGAGGCGAGCGCAGCTGACCTGACAGTCTCTCCCGATGGAAGTCTTCTTTACGTCAGGTCTTCTGGGGGCGTAAAGATCATCGACCCAGATGCAGCCAGGGTGACCTTGACCTTTCCTGACCCATCTACGCTCATCCCCACCCTTGCGGTTGGAGCAAATGGAAATGTTGAAAGCGTCACATACGCAATCCCAGACTCGTTGGATGGTTTTACTCTGTCACCCGATGGCACACAGGTTATCACCTATACAATCGACCGATCTGTTGAAAGCGATTCGGGCGTGGAAAACGTCCGGCTGGCAGCCTGGGACGCCAGAACAGGCAAATACTTGCGCGAGACCAAATTTGCAGGCGATTCTGTAGGGGCGATAAGCTTCTCGCCGGACGGACGTCTTCTGGCAATCGGGAACAATGACACCATCTGGTTGTGGGAGACGGAAAGCTGGCAGATCACAAATAGGTTTTCAGGCCATAATGACCTTATTGAAGACCTGGTCTTTA
>JAICQC010000462.1 GCA_025938055.1 Anaerolineales bacterium
AAGCGAAACCGAGGCAACCATGGGAGGAGAGACATGGTTACCTCGGTTCTTAAGTAGATATTATTCCGCCCTGTTCGGAACTATTAAGTTACGCCAGGATGCTGACTCCCAGGAGCGCCAGTACCAGGAAGATGACGGCGACGACCAGGAACAGACCGAACAGCACACGACCCACAGACGCCGCACCCTGCGCCACTCCGGTAAAGCCGAACAAGCCCGCGACAATCGCCACAACAAACGCAATCAATGCCCATTGTAAGAGATCCATTTCTAAACTCCTTTCATTTCATGTCCAGAAGACGAATTGCCTTCGTCTGGTATCAATGTACTGCCAAGCTTGAAACTCTACAATGGGGGATGTACCCAATGGATTTAGGGACTTCATGAGTATCTCCTGAGTCTTCATTCAAAGAACCTTAATATCCTTACCTGAACGCCCCATGTCGGTAAAGGAATCCCCCAATTTACTCTTTGGACATCCCCCATTGAATATCAGGCAGGATTGAGTATGCTAGCGCCCAAGTAGCCTCTATAGCTACTAGGCTCGTCTCGAAATATGTCATGCTGACCCGAGCAAAAGTCTCAATTGAGAACGCCCGAGACTCGCACCAGACCCCGCATCTGTACGGGCTGGTCGTAAAAAAAGGCTCCGTTGGCGTGGCATGTTTTTGTGGATGGCTTTCCATATTTTAGAAAAAAGGAGTAAAAAGCATGAGAAAATTCAGCACACTTTTTTCAATACTTGTGTTGGCTGCCATGTTGCTTGCAGCCTGTGGCGGAGGAGCAACCAGCACGAATGTGGCGGGATCGCCCCCGCCGGTAACGATTGATGCAACGGAGGATATATCTGGCACGGCAACCGAGAGTCCCACCGAAGAGATGACCACCGAAACCCCCGGCGTGCCTGTGACTGGAGATGTGAACCCGGCGCGCCTTTCGAACCAGCTGGACTTCGAGGTCTGGAGCCAGGACGGGGAACAGATCGGCGAAGTGGAAGATATGGTCCTGGATCTGGATAACTCCAGTGTGGCATACGTGGTTGTTGGTTCGGGTGGCTTCCTTGAAATTGGTGAGAGAGAGATCCTGGTTCCGTGGGAATCACTTCAGTTGCAGACTGGGACGGGTGATGCAACCGGCGGACAGCAAAACGCCTTCATCCTTCAATCTGACGTGGATGTGTTTAGCAATGCGCCGGATTTCGACCTGAACGCGAACCTGCCCGAAGCCGGGCAGCCTGCCGCTGACTGGGACGCTGACATTCGCAGCTACTGGGAAAGTGGCGGCGCGGCTGGGACGGACAGCACTCCCACTGCCGAAGGTACCGCTGACCCTGAAATGACTGCAACCGAAACGGCTGAAGGTGAAGCGACCGCCACTGGTGAACCGATCGAGGTGACAGCCACAGCCGGGGTCGAAGAGGATGCCAGTGTTGGTCAACCCCAGGCGTTACAAGGCGTAATACTGGCTTCTGACGTGCTTGGCTCCACGGTGACGTTCGGCGCGCAGGGGGATGGGAACGGCGAGGAAACGGCTACCGCAGCCCCTGAAGCGACGCCCAGCCCTGAAATGACCGCGACTGCCGGAACTGATGGCGTCACCGATCAGGCAACGGCAACTGCAGGCACAGACGAAGGCACCGATGCAGGGACTGATGTGGGTGATACCACGGCTACAATCGATGACCTGATCGTTGACCCGGATGCAGGCGAGATTCTGTATATCGTACTCAATTCGGCATTTGACGATGGTGAGCGCTGGATTCCGGTCCCGCTGAACATGTTCCAGTGGAACGCCACAGATGGCGCGTTCGTCCTCAACGCGGATGCTGCCACGCTGCAAAGCGCCCCTTCCTTCCAGGAAGGTCAATACCCTGATACAACCACGTCTGGCTGGAACACGGAATTCGATACATTCTGGCAGAATAGTGGGGCTGATGCCGGAACAGGGGATGGCGCTGCTGCCGAGGCAACGGCTACCCCCTAAGTAGCTTCCATAAGTATCTGGTTAGAAAATTGTCTGCGCAGACGAGATTGTCTGCGCAGACTTTGTTATGGGTATCACAATGCCCGGATTCCCTCTGGTCGATGGCGGGACCCTTCCTGCCATGTTTTTTAGCAGGGTCATTACAAATCGGGACTATCGTAATCTGAGTTTGGTGTTATCATTATTAACGGAAGGGAAAGTCCGGCACGCCATAATCCATCATTAATTTCTCCATCGTTCAATCTTCTGGAAGCTTCCGGGCATAAACATCAGTAGTTATATGTTATTTGTTCAGAGATAAGGAAAGTGTGGATGGTAGAGAAGCCGGTTATGACGAAGTCTGGTAAATCAACTCAAAAGAAAAAGCAAGCCCCACCCACAACCGAATATCAACCTGTGCCCGCCGATGCACAAACGATCGCCTCCCAAAAGGTTTTTGATGCCGTTCCGCTCGCGATTGTTTCTGTGGATTGGAACGGTCAGATTCAATATATGAACAGGGCGGCCAAATCCTTGCTGGGTGAGCCGGATCGACAACTTAAGCTGGAGGACTGGTCCGGGAGGTTCGGGCTTTACCTGGACGATGGTCAGATTCCATTCCCCGCGCAAAAGCTCCCTCTTTTGCGTGCGCTGCGCGGCGAGGCAGTGGGAGAGATTGAAGAGATCATCCTGCGCAGGGAAGGGGAAAACAAGGGAACCTGGATCGCCATGTCCGCAGAACTGCTGCGCGATGAAAACGGCAATGTGGATGGAGCGATAGCCATCATTCGGGATATCAGTTACCGCAAGCAGATAGAGATTTCCCGCGAAAAACAGATCAAGCGGACCGAGGCACTCTACCGTTTCTCGCATAACATTGCGGAAGCAGGTAACGATCTGAACAGAATCATGAATCTGGTGGTTCGATTCGCTGCCGAAGTCATCGGTGATTTAAGCATCATCTCATTGTTGAATGCCAGTGGGGACAAGCTTAAAGTTGGCGCTTTCCACGATGTCACCCCCACCGGGCACGCCCAGGCACGAAAGCTTTTCACGCCTGAATTTGAATATGAGCACGCCCGGACTCTGGGAGGCAGTGTCATCCGCTCCGGCGAGCCATTGCTGATTCCCTTTATTCCGAAGGAACAATTGCAAACAGTCACCCTGCCTGCAATGCAGGAGTTCATCGATGTTGTAGGCGTTGATAGCGTCCTGATTGTCCCATTGATCGGCAGGAGCGGCGTGGTCGGCACTCTGAGCCTGACCCGCCATCGAGACTCCAAACCATTCAACGTAGATGACCAGTCTTTCCTCACTGATATTGCTTATCGCGCAACCCTGGCGATCGAGAACTGCCGTCTGTTCGAATCCCTCCACGCCGAAATTACGGAGAGATTATCCGCGAAAGAGGCGCTGGCAATGAGCGAAGCGCGCTTCCGCTCGATCTTTGAATCGGTGACCGTGGGGATTAAAGTATTGGACCTGGAAGGAAATATTCTGCAGACCAATCATGCCTTCCAGTCCATGATAGGCTATACGGAAGAGGAACTGACAGGTAATCCATTTTACAAGTTCCTGTACCCGGAGGATGTGCGGCAGGC